>REAQ01000186.1 GCA_004294195.1 Sphingobacteriales bacterium
TCACTTGCACGAATACCCATTTTGTTCTCTTTCCCGCCAACAGTAACACCCGCCCAGCTTTTTTCAACGATAAAAGCGGTGATTCCTTTACTGCCTTTAGCAGGATCTGTTTGCGCCATCACCAAATAAACAGATGCTGAATTACCATTTGTGATCCAGTTTTTAGTACCATTTAGTAAATAGTAATCGCCCATATCTTCTGCAGTGGTTCGCTGTGATGTGGCGTCACTTCCCGCTTCAGGCTCAGACAAAAGGAAAGCACCGATGTACAGCTCACCTTCTTTTCTGCCCTGTGCCAATGGGGTCAGGTATTTTTTCTTTTGTTCTTCCGTGCCATATGCTTCAAGACCCCAGCATACCAGGCTATTGTTGACACTCATACAAACACTCACACTGGCATCGATCTTACTGATCTCCTCCATGGCCAACACATAACTCACCGTATCCATTCCTGCGCCACCATAATCCGGAGACACCATCATGCCCATGAACCCCAATTCTGCCAGTTGCATAATCAAATCCCGGGGAAACTTCTGCAGTTCATCCCGCTCAATAACACCCGGCAGGCATTGGTTGCGGGCAAAATCCCTGGCGGCCTGTTGAATCATTAATTGCTCTTCAGTCAATTGAAATTGCATGGTTTCTGATTTCCGTAACGCATATCGCTCCGCAAAAATAATCTAAATGCTCAGAAATACTAACAGCTGTTCGTAAAAAAAATCCAACCTGCCCGGATGGTATTTTCCCGATATTCGCCGCAGGCCACTAGCCTATCACGTTGTAAATTAACCCGCTTGTCAACCGCACAGACCAATCTCCGGGTCCAGAAAATTGTCACCGTTGTTGCGGTACTGCTGTTTGCGATCAAGATCACCGCCTGGTGGCTCACCGCATCGGTCTCCATTTTAACGGATGCATTGGAAAGCACAGTGAATGTAGTAGCAGGTTTTATTTCCCTTTATAGCCTTTATGTTTCGGCAAAACCGCGAGATATGGACCATCCTTACGGACACGGTAAGGCTGAGTTTCTATCCGCGGCGTTTGAAGGGAGCATGATCACCATTGCCGGGGCCATCATTGTTTATGAATCGATCAAAAGCCTGAGGGATCCCAAAACCCTGAAAGGACTTGATATGGGTATCCTTCTCGTTGCCATCACCGCGGTCATCAACTATGTTACGGGATGGTATTGTGTAAATACAGGAAAGAAGAATAACTCCCTCGCGCTGGTAGCCAGTGGAAAACATCTGCAATCAGATACGTACTCAACCATCGGGATTATCATCGGTCTCATCCTGATCTATGTAACGGGCTGGACGAAATTAGACGGCATCGTGGCGATTGGATTTGCGTTGTTCATTATGTACACTGGTTACACCATTATAAGACAGTCTGTGGAAGGAATCATGGATAAGGCCGATACGGAACTGTTATCGAAACTGGTGGATTTCCTGAATCGCAATAGGAGTACAAATTGGATCGATATACACAATGTGCGGATCATTAAGTACGGATCAGTACTGCACCTTGATGCGCACCTTACAGTACCCTGGTATCTGAATGTGCATCAGGCACACAATGAAATTGACCAACTCAGCGCACTTATCAAAAAAGAGTTTGGCGAAGCCGTTGAGTTGTTTGTGCATACGGATGGATGCCTGGATTTCTCCTGTTACGTCTGCAGTGTGAGCGACTGCCATGTTCGCAAGCACGCCCAAAAGGAAAGAGTGGAATGGACGGTTGAAAATCTCATCTCCAACCGGAAACATGGCTACATTAAAGAAGAAGTGAAATAGTACTCATATACCGCTTCGCTAAACTTCCGGTTCTTGTTGCGATAAGCAATGAAAACTTCCCAATCCCCAGATGATATCTGTTGAGTCTATGCCCACTACTTTATGTTTGGGGAAACACTGCTGTATAATGCTGCAAACCCTTTCATCCTTGGGTTGACGGAAGGTTGGGACGATGACATACTTATTGCAGATATAAAAATTACCGTAAGAGGCGGGCAGGCGTTGGTCTTCCCAGATCACTGGGTCAGGCATCGGCAATTCAACGATGTTGAGGGCTTTGCCGTTCAACAGGCGCATTTCTTTTAACTGCCGCAGGTTCTGTTGCAGGATCTCATAGTTCTCGTCTTCCTTATTTTCTTCTACAACGGTCATGACAGTATCCTCATTGATAAATCTAACCGTGTCATCAATATGACCGTCCGTATCATCTCCGATAATCCCTTCATCAACCCACAATACCTGCTGCACACCATAGTAGTCCATAAGGTATTGTTCGATCTGTGCCTGGTTGAGATGTGGGTTTCTGTTCACGTTCAACAAACATTGCTTAGAAGTAATAACGGTACCTTTTCCGTTGAAATCAACAGAGCCTCCTTCCATGATGATTCCCGGATTAAACAAAGGCAAAACAAGTTTATTGGCAATCAGCGTTGGAATCACATCGTCCAAATCAAAAGGCGGATACTTTCCACCCCACGCATTGTAGTTCCAGTCAACCACTACCTTTTTTTGCTCTGCATTGGGATTGATGAGAAAAGCCGGACCATGATCACGGCACCACGCATCATTGGTGGGATGAAAATAGAAACTGACTTTGGAGAGATCCGCACCTGCCGGAGTGATATGATCCAGTGCAAACTGCTTCATGCCTTCATCTCTCACGTTAATGCATACCCGCTCAGAAAAAGAGAGATATTTTATGAACTCTGCATACCGGGGGAAGATGGTATCGATCTTTCCCGGCCAGGACGCTTCCTTATGCGGCCAGCTCAGCCAGGTGGCGGTATGTGGCGCAAATTCCGCGGGAAAATAGTATCATAAACTTGAAGGCGTTTGCATGATTCTGGAATATGCATGCAAGATAATAACCCATTTCTACAACTTCATTGGTTGTTTTTTCCAGTAAGTGAGAGACCGCCATAACCATTCAAATGGACCGAAACGAAAATACTTTAGCCAGATTGGTGAAATGATCAGTTGAAACAGCCAGATGGCAGCCACCACATAATAGATCTGATGAAAACTAAGCTTCTGGTAGTTGCCCAACCCGTAGCCAAAAAAGTAAAAAGTGCAGAAAACCGTTTGCATAAAATAATTGGTGAAGGCCATCTGCCCAACAGAACCCAGCGCACGCATCAGCCAGTTCAGCCAGCCACTTCGGTAGATGAGCATCAATAGGCTGATGTGCCCAAGGCAGAGCAGTACCCTTCTGATATCATACAACTGGTTTGGCGCTACCGTATAGCGGTCAAAAAATCTTCCGGGGCTCAAGAGCAGGCTTTCAAATCCATGAAAATAGATGTAGCCCAAAGGTATCCCGACACCATACCCCAGTAAGAGCATGAGCCAGTATGTGTTGGAACTGGAACGGTTTGAAAGAAATCCCATTTTGAACATGGCCATACCGATGAACATCATGCAGAGAATATCAAATAAGCCATGATAGGTATAATTGACTTCACCACCCGCGCTCCTGGGATACAGCATCTCAAACACTTCGCCATATGACCCGCGCATTTTTGCAACGTTTTCCTGGAGTTGTACACTATCTACCTTAAAGTTTTTCTCCATCTCCGGCCATCCTTCCAATGCCCCTTGTTGCTCTTCAGTCAGTTCCTTTTTTTCCTGCTGGGCAGCGAGAGCGGCGGTATAATTAACCCTCAACATGCGCTGTTCGTCATTCCCATTCTGGACTTTGTAAAAATTAAGAGCGATACAAAGCAATCCCAATCCCCAGAGCCACTTTGCAGATAGGTTTCGGAAAGGGAAAAGGATCATCCCCATCAACCCATAAAAGAAAAGGATCTCTCCCGTCCATTGAAAAACATAGGCGTGCAAAAGACCGAAAACTACCAACCATGCGAGCCTCCGGAAATAATATTCTGTGACCGTAGCCCCGGTAGGCTTGTCTTTTTTATTCAGGATGAACAATAACATGCCTGCACCGAACAACATGGAAAACAACCCACGCATGGTTCCTTCGAAAAAAGAAAATATCGTTACGAGCGTAAGGTAGTCGGCGCTGTTTTTGGGACTTGTAAAAGCCTCATAGAGCATCGCAAATTCGCCGGAAAATCCAGTGATATTCATCAACAGAATACCAAGAATGGCAACGCCACGGATCACATCCACGGATGCAATTCTTTCTGCTTTATCTACGGGTTTTGTTGAAATGATTTCTGCCTCCATAGTAGCGTTATGAGGTTATTTGTTAATAGTTATTTTAATGCGATTTTTTTTGCCAGACTCGTCAGCAGCCACTCCACTGGTCCCATGTTGAAATACCGCAGCCAGAGGATCGCAAATACAACCTGTACCAGGATCAATTCCAACACAATAAAGTAAAGCCAGTTCTGGTTGATGCGGGCATAATATCCCATCCCGAATCCATACATCACCACGCCCAACACAATACTTTGAAATATATAAAGGGTCAGCGCCATCCTGCCAACCTTCACCAGTACGTCTCCCAATTTGGTCATCCATTGTTTGCATACAAAAAACATGATGGCAGATGCATAGGCAACTGCGCCAAAAATCATTTCGAAGGGTCTGAAGAAATCCATCGGAAGCGGATTTCTCTTTACAAAAGCCGGATAGTCTTTGATCACATCCATCCACCCGTGCATCCGATACCTGAATAGGAAAAACGCGCCGGTTGTCAGGATGAGGAAGGAAACCAAATACTGCCATGCGGCATATTTCCCACTAAAAAATCCATCCTTGAACAGTGCCATTCCCATCAAGAGTGCTGCAGAAAAAAACCAAAAACCAAACTGGTAGAACCACCAGGATTCCCGTTGTTGCGTAGTCTTGAGTTGGGCTTCATATATCTTCGTCCAACGGCCATCCTGTAAGGCTTTAATCTGCCCGCTGTCATTCTTTTTTTCCCAGGCATACTTCTTGGAAACGCCCTCCCATTTGTCTTTGTATTCTTTCTCTTTGCGTGTAAGGGTATCCGTTTTCTTAAAGCCTGTTTTCAGGCTATCCTTCAGTTTTGCGGAATCTGCTTTGATCTTTTTTTCTTTGGCCTCAACCGGGATGTACTTTTGCCATGCCTTCTGGTCATCATGATAATGCCAGTATATTTTTCCACTGCCGATGAGCATGGTCAAAAAAGCGAGTATCATCAAACCACGTTTATCCATTCTGGCAAAGGCAAAATAAATCACACCCACAATGCCAACTCCATATAGGATATCCATAGGCCATAGCAGCAATACACCGTTGACGATCCCAAACATCAGCAGTAAAAAATTTCGCCTGATCACCAGTTCCTGTGCGCTGTAAAGGGTGTCTTTATGCGGCCTTGCCAGCATCAGAAGCATGCTGGCACCAAAAGCCACAATCAGTAAACTGCGTAGTTTATCTTCTACCAAAAAAGTTACCAATACCTGAAGCACATGGGTTGTCCCATGTTTCTGCATCAAAACCTGTCCTTGCATTCCTTTGCTGATGCCAGCCCAGACAAAGATGGTAAAGAATAAGCCGGCAAGTACTGCCAGACCTTTCATGATATCCAAAGAACGTAACCTGGAAGGCGGAGCGTTGAAGTACGGAGCATAGGCATGCTCCTGCGAAGAGCCGAAGCCGGCTTCTTCCGGGGTTGAATCCATATTAGTCTGTTTAAGGATGGTGCCTGAATGTAGAAAGATTATTCAGGACTTCCTAACCACAAACCCTTTTTGAACCTTATTCGCCGTCAATATACCGTTTAGTGATCGGCTGGTAACTGTCGATCCTGCGATCCCGGAGAAATGGCCAGTGCGTCCGGGTGACATCGGTCCTGTTCAAATCAAGCTCAATGATATGGATATCTTCCTGCTCATGGGATGCCTGGTAAAGAATGGCGCCCATCGGATTGGCCACGAAGGAACCTCCCCAAAATTTCATGGCTCCGGCTTGTTCAAAGCCTACCCTGTTTACACTCACTACATGAACGCCATTGGCCACCGCGTGGCTGCGCTGGATGGTTTGCCATGCCCCATATTGCTCTGTATTGGTGGCCTCATCCTGAGAAGTGGCCCAGCCGATGGCGGTGGGATAAAACAACAATTCCGCACCCATCAAAGCCGTGATCCTTGCTGCCTCCGGATACCACTGATCCCAGCAGATCAAGACCCCCAGGGTGGCAAATTTTGTTTTGAATACTTTATATCCGAGGTCACCTGGCGTGAAGTAAAATTTCTCGTAATAGGCCGGATCATCCGGAATATGCATCTTCCGATACTTACCAAGGTAAGATCCATCCGCATCTAATACGGCAGTGGTATTATGATATAAACCCTGGGCCCTCTTTTCAAACAGGGATGCAATGATCACTACTCCCAGCTCTCCTGCCAGCTTCGCCAATACATCCGTGGTAGGTCCGGGAATCGGCTCCGCTAGTTTAAAGTTATCGTAGTCTTCCACATCACAGAAATACAATGACGTGAACAGCTCCTGCAAACAAATGATCTGTGCACCACTGGCTGCAGCCTCCCGAACCTTACCAATGGCCTTATCAATATTTGCCTGCTTGTTTGCGGTGCAACTCATTTGCACTAATCCTACTTTAACTTTCATATCCTGAATATATAACAACTAAAAAATAACAAATAACCATTAACCGCTAACGTTTACGCATACCCTAAGTTTCCACCAACACCAGCGCATCAAGACTGCGGATACCAATTTTCTTTTCGGTGATAAATCCTTCCGCATACTTCACGCCGATACGTTTCCCCAGCATCCTTGCTCTTGCAATCACCGCGTCCAGAAAATCAGGTGTGGAAATATAGGTCTGCGGACCTTCCTCTCCTGCCTGGCTTGTGTGAAACTGTGTACCATATGCCTTGATGGATTCCATCCGCTGTTCAAACACATCACTGATATCAATGAGAATATCGGGCTCATGGTACCAGTCCTGCAAATAATGTAAGATCATTTTCGGCCTCCACTTCTCCTGTGCCTTTCCATCCTCCCCAACCGTTTCAATTTTAGCCAGACCGGACAGAAAACAGGCGTCTGCTATCATATGCCCCGCCCTGCCATGATCCGGATGCCTATCGTCCAGCACATTTCCGATCACCACATCCGGCCTGTACTTCCGGATCGCACGGATCAACTGCAACTGATGCGCTTCATCGTTCTTAAAAAAACCATCCCGCATCTTCAGGTTCTCGCGAACTTGCACACCAATAATCTTCGCAGCAGCAGCGGCTTCAGCATAGCGGGTTTCAATGGTACCCCTCGTGCCGAGCTCTCCCTGCGTCAGATCAAGGATGCCTGCTTTTTTACCCAACTTGATTTCATTGATTAATACGCCGGAACAACCCAGCTCCACATCATCCGGATGTACCCCGATTGCGAGGATGTCTAGTTTCATGCCGCAAAGATAGAAAGACAATTGGACAATTTGAGAATGCGTCAATGCGGTAATGATGGAAGGCACGCCCTGCGTTGCGGCGTGCCGGCTGACGCTTCGCGAGGCACTGGGCATTGTGGCATTGGTCATTGCACAGGCCGGCAACGCACGGCCGCGCTTCCTTCATTACCGCATTGCCGCATTATCACATTACATTCGCCCGTACATCCTCGCCACTTCTTTGACAATCAGCTCCATCTCCTGGTCGTCTCCGCGGGGGTCATATTCTTGTTTGAGGTTGCTGCCGAAAACCCAGGCCACCG
>REAQ01000321.1 GCA_004294195.1 Sphingobacteriales bacterium
GCCTTGTATACCTTCAATGATCACTGCAGCGATCTCGGATCCATGCTTCGCAAAATGATCCGCGAGTGCCTGCTCATCATTAAATGGCAGAAAGCTTACATTGTCTGTTTGGTTGACCGGGGCAACAATATTAGGGTTGTCCGTAGCGGCTACGGCTAGTGATGTTCTGCCGTGAAAAGCTTTTGAAAATGCAATGATCTTTTTCCTTCCGGTATGAAAAGAAGCAAGCTTCAATGCATTCTCGTTGGCTTCCGCACCGGAGTTGCAAAGAAAAAGCTGATAGTCTTTTTTTCCGGAAACCCCGCCCAGCTTTTCGGCCAGTTCTTCCTGCAAGGGGATATGGATGGAGTTGGAATAGAACCCCACCTTGTTCAGTTGTTCGGTTACCCGCTGCACGTATCGGGAGTGAGTATGACCAATGCTGATCACTGCGTGACCGCCATACATATCCAGATACTGCTGTCCTTTGTCATCCCAAACGTTAGAGCCCTTGGCTTTTACGATGGTGATGTCATTGATCGGGTAAACGTCGAATAACTTCATGATATCGATTTAAAAATAATTTGCCTTGAGTTGAAGACCTGTTGTTTCATCAATACCAAACATCAGGTTCATGTTTTGAACCGCTTGTCCGGATGCTCCTTTGAGCAGGTTATCTGTAATGGAATGCACTACAAGCTTGGTACCCACTTTCTCTGGCTGGATGATGGATTTATTGGTGTTCACCACCTGCTTCAAAAAGATCGGGTCTTTGGATACATGCGTGAAGGGATGCCCTTCATAGAATTGCTCAAACAAGGTATGAATCTCTTCCGCTTTCCATTCACAGGTAACCAGTGAACTCACGAATATTCCTCTTGTAAAATCCCCGCGCCAGGGAATGAAATTCACTTCAATATCGCTGTTGGGTTGCAGCTTGGTCAGGGATTCACCAATCTCACCAAGATGCTGATGTGTCAATGTTTTATAGGCCTGGATATTGTTGGCCCTCCAGCTGAAATGGGAGGTCTGCGCCAGGCTTTGCCCTGCACCGGTTGAACCGGTAATGCCCGTGACGTGTACCTGATCCAATAAGCCCGCTTTCGCAAGGGGCAATAACCCCAATTGAATACAGGTGGCAAAACAACCCGGATTGGCAATGTTTTTCGCTTTACGGATGGCTTCACGGTTCAGCTCCGGCAGTCCATATACAAACTCACGATCACCAATAACCGAAGACGCCTTTAGCCGGAAATCATTGGACAGATCAATGATGCGAATGTGTTCGGGAATGTTCACTTCCTGGAGAAATTTCCTGCCTTCGCCATGCCCTGCGCAAAGGAAGAGAACGTCCACATTAAGGTCCAGGTCTCCGGTGAAATGCAGTTCCGTATCACCCAGCAGATCTGCATGAATCTTGTGTACGGGGTTGCCCGCATTGCTCTTGCTATGTACGAAACGAATGCTTACTTCGGGATGATTCACCAGCAGACGGATCAGCTCTCCACCGGTATAGCCCGCGCCACCTATGATGCCTGCTTTGATCATTTGTTTTCCTCCTGCACATTGTTCCAGATCACGGTCTGGTTGCCAAAAATTTTGCTAAAGCCACGCACGTCTTGTCCTGTGAAGCCGCTGTTCATCTCGCCATACTTTCCAAACTTGCTGTTCATTAGGTCAAAGGGCGAGGAAATGCCAGTTATCTGGAAACGATAGGGCATAAGTTGGATGAACACATCGCCCGTAACATTTGCCTGCGAGTTGGCCAGGAATGCTTCAATATCGCGCATCACCGGATCAAGGATCTGGCCTTCGTGCAGCCAGTTGCCATAGAACAAGGCAAGCT
>REAQ01000187.1 GCA_004294195.1 Sphingobacteriales bacterium
GGCCTTCATGTGGTCAACTGGTGTACAGTATGTATTTAATCCGTTTAAAAAGGATAAAAAGTAATGAAGAAGCTAACGATAGCAGCATTGATCATTGCAATGATCTCCTGCAATAAAGATATAGAGCAAAGAGAAATTCCTGCGTTTGAACCGGTACAATTGGACACTTTAGGTGGAATATGGAGAACGGTACATTTGACCAGTGGCGCCGAGATTCCTGTATTGGCACCGGAATCGGTGACCTCCGCAAGCTATAGAGCAGAGCTGGATCAGATTGTAAGCCTGCAAACAGGTCTTACGGCAGATGACAATAGACGCATTCAGACATGGAAAAATAGTGGTGTGATCAAGTGGAATGAAGTGGCTCGGGAACTGGTTGCCGTATACAACCTTCCGCCAAAGGCAAATCCGGATGGTACCTATCCTGCTCCCAGCGCAGCAAACCCCGGTGCTATTCCTAAGATAGCAGGATTAAATCACTGGAACCCCTGCAAACGGGTTTACCTTCCTATCCTTCTGAAGATGCTGCAGTGGCACAGGTGGCCTACCGGATGTTGAAAGTATTGTTCCCTAATGATACCGTGATGCTGAAGCAATTAGCTGATGATCAAAAACGGGCCAAACTCGTTTCAGGTACTGCATCTTCTACCGATATCGCGGCGGGCGAGGCCATTGCAAATGCAGTGGCGGAAAAAGCCTTGGCAAGACTGCGTACAGATGGTATGGGACAAGCCGCCGGAAACCCCACCATTTGGGCACAGCTGGAATCAAACGCAGCCGCAAGAGGAAATACCATGACTTGGAAAAGCATGGAAACGCCTGCAAGACCCATGATGCTGGCGATGTTTGGAAACGTGAAACTTTGGCAGATCAATACTAAGCAAAGAGATTCACTAAGGCCAGAGCCCCCACCTTATCCTGGCTCTGAAAAGTTCAAACAGGAATTGGCCGAAGTGGCATCTATTAAAAGAAACACAAACTCTAAGGAGTGGCAAATTGCTTTGTATTGGGCCGATGGCGTTGGTACATATACACCACCCGGTCATTGGAATGAGATCGCTTCGTTTAAAATAGCCGGAGAGAAACTAAGTGAACTGAGAACAGCCAGGGCATTTAGTTTATTGAATATGGCGATGGCTGACGCAGGAATCTGCGTATGGGATACGAAGTCGTACTATTTTACGGCCCGTCCCAGTCAGGCTGATCCTTCCCTGAAAACCATTGGCCTGCCTAATTTCCCAAGTTATACTTCGGGACATTCTACCTTTTCTGGTGCTGCCGCTTCGGTATTGGGTTATCTTTTTCCATCCTCCGCAGCAACCTACTCGAAGATGGCTTTGGAGGCGAGTGAATCAAGGATCTATGGCGGAATTCATTTTAGATCTGATTGCGAAGTTGGCTTAAGATGCGGCAACGCCATCGGTAGTTTCTCTGTGAATTTCGGCCGCAATGACGGCAGTCAATGAGGAGTCATTGGGCACTAGGCATTGGGCATTGCCGCATAAAAAACTCCATCCTTTGTGGGATGGAGTTTCTTTATTGTTAGCCTGTACTTTCTCGAATTTATTCCGGTGTTTAACTGGATTGGCTAACTTGGTTTCCTCAAGGGTTGGATCCGGTTTTAAATAGGTTTGGGGTTTCGTTCTCAGGATCTGGATAAGTTTCTCAAAGGTTTAGGATCGGGTGTTTTTCTAAGGTTGGATTCCAGGTTTAGATTTGGGATGGATGGATTATTAAGTTTTTGTTTTTCTAAAGGATCGGATCGTTGTTGTCATGCATTAACAATACAAAGATGATAACTAATTCGCTTGTTTTCAGATGATTTAGATCATTGACAGTAAACTGTCGATGAACGAGCATAAAACTTCGATTAGTAGGAGTTTTAGGTTGCTTGCCAATAGCCATTAGCTACTAGCCAATAGCAAAACGAGACGGCTAAATGCCGTCTCGTTTTTAATATGTTAGCCTGCGTGTGCAATTTTGTATTCTTGCGGTTTTCAATGGGGCTAACGAATTTTAACTGGTCTTCAATAGATAGGATTTCATTGGCTTCAAGGGATGCTTGGATTTTTTCGGATAGTTTGGACTTCGGCTTTAACAGGATTGGATAAATGTCTTTGATCAGCGCTTGTTTCAAAGGATTGGATTCGGTTGGTTCTTCAGGACTTGAGCTTTTCTAAGGATTCAGGATTCTGGGTTTCTAGGTTTCTTGGATTCCGGTTTTCAGTAGGTATCGTTTCGTTGACAAGACAAAGATGCGACGCGTTTTTGGTTGATACAAAGGCATTTAGACTATTAGCCATTTATCGTCGATGAATCGCCCTTTTTTTCCGATGTGCAGAAAAACCTACTGCTCAATGAATTGGCTTAAAGCAAGAAATACACCGTTTGTCCAGCCGAATCCATCCTGCGAAGGGTATTCTCCTCCTCCTGCATCCAACTGTGTGTTGAATACGTTGTACTTTTCCATTAGTTTTCCTGTCCTGCCATATACATCCTTATTGAGTTTCAGCCATTTAATCGCTGCCAACTTCGCTTCATCCGTAAAATAATAGTTCTGTAAGGCCCTGATGCTCACCCATTGGAGTGGGGCCCAGCCATTGGGCGCATCCCATTGTTGTTTCGTGTTGAAGGTAGTAGTTGAAAATCCGCCATCTTTCAGCAGTTCTTTATTGGCGATCTCTACCTGCCTGGCAGCCCTTTGTTTGTCGCTGATTTTCAGGAACAATGGATACATCCCGGCAAGGGTAATGGCGTCAGATACTTTCTTGTTGATGAAATGATAATCGGCATACATCCCTTTGCTTTCATTCCAGCAATATTGTTCAATCGCTTTTTTGCGCGCTTTGGCGAGGCTTTCATATTTAGCGGCCATTGCACTCTTGTCTGCGATCTCTGTTGGCGTTTTGGCTTGCTTCTGCACGTATGCAAGCCTGATGATGCTTTCGATTTCATAGAGCAGGCAGTTCAGGTCTACCGGTGCATAGAATGCCGTTTCAATAGTGGAGATATCATTAGGGTCCCTGAACCAACGGGAAGAGAAGTCCCAGCCGCTGGCCGCACCTGCCCGCAGGTGCTGATAGATCTCTATTTTTTTTGCATCTGCTGCTTTCTCGGCCTGGTTGGCATTTTTAAAGGTGGCTGTTGCAAGGAAGGCCTTGGCAGCTTTCTCTGCTGTTTCTACATCTTCACGGTAACTCTCCTGCCGTGGTATGGTGGCATCGTCCCAATATCGATTCAGGATAGCGCCATCATCCAGTTTCACTACTCTTTTGTTGGCCGCGCCTGGCTTCAACTTCTCCGAACCCTCCATCCAGTACTGGTACTCTTTTTCCATAGCCGGGAGAAATGCTGCATAGATCTCTTTTCCCTTAACATCGGCAAGCAATTGCACCATCATTGCAAAGAATGGTGGCTGCGAACGGGTAAGGTAGTAGGTGCGATTTCCATTGGGAATATGTCCGTACGTATTGATCAGATAAGCGAAATTTTTCACCATCTGATGGATGGTTTCTATCTCCCCGCTTTCTTTTAAGCCTAGCATGGTAAAATAAGAATCCCAATAGTATACCTCCCTGAATCTGCCTCCGGGAACAATGTAAGGATGCGGAAGCGGTAACAATGAACTCCCTTCTTTTTTGACATCGGGTTCACGCTTCAGCACGGTCCAGAGATTTTTGATATGGGCCGTGATATCTTTTTCCTGTTGTACATAGTTGAGTTGTGGCGCTGCGGGAATATCAAAATTGTCTTTGACAAATTTCTCCAAAGAAAATCCCGGCGTTGTTTTCGTTTTTTTGTATTCTGATAAAATCGCTTTGGGTTCTCTTTTTGGGATGCAATCCACAAATGTTTTCCCATCGGGAAAAACTTTTTGCATCTGTACGTCCACAAACAAATCGCCAAACAACTGGTCCGGAGTGGACTGCGCCTTGAGCAAAGCCATGAACGCCAGACCGCTGATCATCAGGAATATCTTCTTCATAATTATTTCTATCGATACAAATTACAGAATCCCCCAGATTTGTGTCATGATATTAAGAACGCTTTAAATCAATTATATTTATACTATGGTCAAAGTGCAGTTGCTAATCCTGTTATTATCTGTGCTGTTCATCTCTTGTAACCAGCCCAGATTTATTTATAACCAAAATAGTAGGAACGTACATTTTTTCAACGAGAAGGGTCAATCTCGTATTGCGGCAGCCGTAACAACCGGGCCAACAAGAGGAGGACTAGACTCTATGAGTAATTACAATACGGGATATGATTTTCAGGGGGCTTATGCCGTCACGAGAAATTTTGCCATACAGGGCGGCTATTATTCCCGAAGAGAACGGGATTTGATTTCTTGGGACAATAACACCTTTGTTTGGTCAGACGTTCGCTATCGTAGAAGTGGTTGGGAGTTGGGGGGATCTTATTTTGTCCCGATGGATAATGGGGCATTCACTTTTTTTCATATTGATGCGGGAGTTGGACTTACAAAAAATAGCTTTACGGATAACGGAGGTTTGCTGGACACGTCAAATGCAGTGATAGATTATAGCAAGTCATATAAAGATAGGCAACTCAGAATCTTTGCTCAGCCTGGATTGTATACAGGTAAAGGTGGAGTGCAGTTTGGCACGGGCTTTAGGGTTCAGTGGTCAAAGTACAGTGATGTGATCACAGATTATAGTCAGGTTGAAAAAGCCACACTAAGACTGAGTGGTCTTAATGAACTTTTTAGTGTTGAACCGTATATGATTTTTAGGTTTGGCCCTTCTTCTATACCCGGTTTGCGGCTGGAGTTGCAGTCTTCTTTTAACCTGGCTTCCGCAGATCGTTGGGTAAGAGGCTGGTATATTGGAATGGGACTTGTGGTTGATCCTTTGCGCTTTAGGTTGAAGCACTAGAAAGGTGGTTTTAGTAGGGGTTAATGGGAATACTTATCTTTGGGCTAACAATTGTTAGTATGTCATATTCTCCCTCCAATAAAGTCAGGATCGTTACCGCGGCCAGTTTGTTTGACGGCCATGACGCAGCCATCAATATCATGAGACGCATCATGCAGAGCAAGGGTGCGGAAATCATCCACCTTGGCCATAACCGTTCCGTTGCAGAGATTGTGGAATGTGCCATTGAGGAAGACGTACAGGGCATCGCCATTACATCTTACCAGGGTGGCCATGTTGAGTTTTTCAAGTACATGAAGGACTTGCTGGAGCAGAATGGCTGCGGGCATATCAAGATCTTCGGCGGTGGTGGTGGCACCATCCTCCCAACTGAAATAGATGAACTACATCAGTACGGGATCACTAAAATTTATTCTCCTGATGATGGAAGAACGATGGGCCTGGAAGGCATGATTGAGGATGTACTAAAGCAATGCGATCTGCCCTTGAATGGATCAGGCGAATATAGTATGCCAATGAGCTTTCCGGAAGTCAAAGACGTCCGGCGAATTGCGCGGCGTATCACCAATGCAGAGAACGGTGTGCCTACCCCTGTTTCCTCCCCCTCAAAACTTATTCCTGTACTGGGTATTACCGGCACCGGTGGCGCAGGAAAATCTTCTGTGACCGATGAAGTGGTCAGGCGTTTTCTACAGCATACCACAGATAAAACAATCGCGGTAATTTCTGTTGATCCTTCTAAGAAAAAAACCGGCGGTGCTTTATTGGGCGACAGAATCCGAATGAATGCGATCCATCACCCAAGAGCATATATGCGAAGCCTGGCAACTCGGGAAAGCGACAAAGCACTGAGTACGCATGTGCAGGAAGCCATCGATATATGTAAAGCTGAGCAGTTTGATCTGATCATTCTGGAAAGTGCGGGCGTAGGGCAAAGTGATGCGTCCATTTTAGATTATAGCGATGTGTCGCTCTATGTGATGACGCCTGAATATGGCGCGGCATCGCAATTGGAAAAGATCAACATGCTTGATTATGCTGATCTCATTGCCATCAACAAGTTTGACAAAGCCGGTGCGCTGGATGCATTGGCGGATGTGCGCAAGCAATACAAACGCAATCATGGGAAATGGATGGCGAAAGATGATGAATTACCTGTGATGGGGACCATCGCTTCGCAATTCAATGATGCGGGCGTAAACAACCTGTTTGCACACTTGATGCATATAATTATAAAAAAAACCGGTGTGGCATTGATGGATGAATTACACCCGCCAACGGCAAACACATCGTCCAAATCACTCATCATCCCACCGTCAAGGGTTAGGTATTTGAGTGAGATTTCCGAAACGGTCAGAGCGTATAATGAGGAAGTGAAGGAACAAGCAGACATTGCCTCTACACTGTATCAGCTCACCGGTGCTAGGGAGAAGGTGGAAGGTGGAAGTTTGAAGGTTGAATTGCAAAAGAAGATCGATGAATTGCAGGAGCAACTGCTGGCGGTGAACCGGAAATTGCTGGAAGGATGGAAAGCCAAGCTAGATGCATATGCACAAGATCATTATGAATACAAGGTGCGTGACAAGATCATCCGCCAGCCCATGTTCAGTACTACACTATCGGGAACCAGGATACCTAAAGTGATCCTTCCTAAGTATCGGGATTGGGGAGATATTTTGACCTGGGAAGCGCAAGAAAATGCGCCCGGACATTTTCCTTTCACTGCCGGTGTGTTCCCGTTAAAGCGGGAAGGCGAAGATCCAACGAGGATGTTTGCAGGCGAAGGCGGACCGGAGAGAACCAACAAACGTTTTCACTATGTGGCGCTGGATCAGCCAGCCAAAAGATTGTCGACGGCCTTTGATTCGGTTACCCTTTACGGTGAGGATCCGGATCATCGTCCGGACATCTACGGTAAGGTGGGTAACAGTGGCGTGAGCATCGCTACGGTGGATGACGCCAAGAAACTGTATAGTGGCTTTGATCTTTGTGATCCCAGAACCAGTGTGAGCATGACCATCAATGGTCCGGCCCCGATGATCCTTGCCTTTTTCATGAACGCTGCCATTGACCAGCAATGCGAAAAATACATTACTGCGCAAGGACTCTGGGATGAGGTGCGTAAGCGAATTGGGGCGATCTATGGTAGTGGTGATCAACCCATCTATCATGGTGAGTTGCCCCATGGAAATACAGGATTGGGTCTGGCGCTGCTGGGTGTGTCTGGGGACCAGGTACTGCCATCGGAAGTATACCAACAGATCCGTGCGGAGGCGCTTGCCAACGCAAGAGGAACGGTGCAGGCAGATATTTTGAAAGAAGACCAGGCACAAAATACTTGCATTTTCAGCACTGAGTTCGCCTTGAAGATGATGGGTGATGTGCAACAATACTTTATTGAACAGCAGGTAAGGAATTTTTACAGCGTATCCATCTCTGGTTATCATATTGCCGAAGCAGGTGCAAATCCCATTACGCAGTTGGCGTTCACACTGTCTAACGGTTTTACCTATGTGGAGTACTACCTGAGCAGGGGAATGAATATCGATGATTTTGCACCCAACCTCAGTTTCTTCTTCAGCAATGGAATGGATCCCGAGTACAGTGTTATCGGCAGGGTTGCGCGAAGGATCTGGGCCAAGGCGATGAAAATCAAATACAAAGCCAATAAGCGCAGCCAGATGCTGAAGTATCATATCCAGACATCGGGCAGAAGTTTACATGCGCAAGAGATCGATTTCAACGATATCCGTACTACTTTGCAGGCTTTGTATGCGATCTATGATAACTGTAATTCCCTGCATACAAATGCATATGACGAAGCCATCACTACGCCAACAGAAGAAAGTGTGCGCAGGGCGATGGCGATTCAGCTGATCATCAATCGCGAGTTGGGCACGGCTAAAAACGAGAACCCTAATCAGGGATCTTTCCTGATTGAGGAGCTGACGGATCTCGTGGAAGAAGCGGTGATGACGGAGTTCGACAAGATCACGGAGCGAGGTGGGGTGCTGGGTGCGATGGAAAGAATGTACCAGCGCAACAAGATCCAGGAAGA
>REAQ01000188.1 GCA_004294195.1 Sphingobacteriales bacterium
ATACGGCAGTATGATGATGATGGGAAGGATCAATACCAATTTGGGAACTTTCCCAGGTGGTGGACGGTGTGGCCCCAGATGCGAACCCTTGAAAGGCTGATTCGGGGTAAGGAAAACTATAAGCATTATTTGAACACGGCGCCTGTCAGCTACCCTGACTGGATCTCCGGCTGTTTCATATTGATACGGGAAACGGACTTCCGTTCTCTCGGTGGTTGGGATCAGCGTTTCTGGATGTATTCGGAAGATGTTGATCTCTGCAAACGGGCAGCTGACATAGGGTGGAAAAGGGTCATGTATAATGAAGTGAGATGCCTGCACGCACATGGAGGATCTTCACGGATCAATGTAGCCACTAAGGCCATGACTAAAAGCGAAGTGATCAGGTCTGAGTATCGTTATATTCAAAAACATTTTTCGGGATTAGCTAAAGGATTTGGGTTGCTGACCCTATTTCTGGTCAGAGGGATTGAATTGATCCTTGCCTCTCCATTTTCTGCCGTTCGCAGAAAAATGCTGGTGAACCTAACTACCGGTAAAGCACAACCGAGAGTTGGATACGAACTGCCAGAGAACTGACCAATACATACTACTATTTCTGTATTTGTTGAATAATTCCAAGTGATTTATTATTTTGTTGTCTCTTCAACCTATCCCTTTAGATCGTGTGCCTCTGTCCGTGAAAGAACCCATTCATTATTAATGTTTTAAACGTACAGCAATGAAAAAACTCTTCGGCACAGTCATGGTCATGACATTGATTTATTCATGCACCAAGGATGGAACGGACCAGGTTTGGGAGTCACTCGTAAGCAAGAAAGGTGAAAGCGGGAAGATCACGGTTTGCCATAAACAAGGCAACGGAAACTACCATTCCATTACTATTAGTCGTAATGCACTTGCTGCGCATAAGGCCCATGGCGATATCATTCCAGACGAGGATGGCGATGGGTTTACTAAAAAGAACCCATGCGGAGTTGGAAAAGAAGATGATTGCAACGACAATGATCCTTCTATCTATCCAGGAGCTAAAGAAGTCTGCGGGAACGGAAAAGATGACAACTGTGACGGGACGGTGGATGAACTATGCCTGGGCGTGGTTAAAATCTGTAACCAGACCTGGATGGTAAGTAATCTTGATGTAACAACTTACCGTGACGGTACAGTCATACCACAGATTTCAGATGAGGTCAGCTGGTCAAACGCCAATTATGGAGCTTGGTGTTATTACGCATTGAATACATCCAATGGTATCATTTATGGGAAGCTTTACAATTGGTATGCTGTTAACGGAGACAGTAATGGTGACGGTGTGAAAGATAAAGAACTGGCCCCTCAAGGATGGCATATTCCGTCTGATGCGGAATGGAACACCCTTGCACAATGCCTTGGTGGTGCAAACCAGGCTGGAGGTGCATTGAAACAGACCGGAACACTTCGCTGGGCATCTCCCAATACAGGAGCCACTAACAGTTCAGGATTTACAGCATTACCCGGCGGAAGCAGGTCCCTCGACGGAAGTTTTTCCTTTAACAATATTGGCCAATGGGGATTTTGGTGGAGCAGTACTCCTGCCAGTGCTACTACGGCAACCATCCGTTATCTTTCGTACTCCTCCGCATTGCTGGGAACAAATAATGACGATATGAATTTCGGCTTTTCGGTAAGGCTGGTGAAAGACTAGCGAGCTAGCGTATAGTGCCCAATGCCAATTGCCTAATGCCTAAAAAGAAAGGCCCCTTTCAAAGGGACCTTTCTTTTTTTTGTGGGAGTTGACGGGTTCGAACCGCCGACCCTCTGCTTGTAAGGCAGATGCTCTGAACCAGCTGAGCTAAACTCCCTTTTTGCGGATGGCAAAGATAGGAATATCAGGTTTAGCACCCAAAAATTTTGAAAAAAAATTAGCCATGATTGGCCCTGATCCAATCATATAGACGGTAGACGTCTTTTGGTTCAAACAAGGCGGTTCCTGCATTCATGGTTGCGGCAGTGCCACAAGCTACCCCAAACATTACTACTTCCTCCAGGCTTTTTTGTTGGCTCAGCATCCACGCCATACCCGCCACCATACTGTCTCCCGCACCAATGGTGCTTTTCTTTTTCACCGTGGGGGCCTGGATCCTTTTCGCCAATCCTTCCGAAACCAATAATGCCCCGGCAGGACCCAGTGATACCACTACTACCTTGGCCTTGCCGTCTTTTACAAGTTGCATCGCAGCTTCTTCCACCTCGTGTAACTCAAGTTCTTCCCTGCCAAACCACTGACTCAATTCTGACAGGTTTGGCTTCACCATATATACACCTACTTCAAGTGCTTTAGACAAAGCCGCACCGGAACTGTCTATCAATAATTTCAGTTGTTTTTTCCTGGCAATGGCAGCAACATTCCCAAGGAAAGTTTCGGGAACACCTGATGGCATGCTTCCACTCACTACCAGCATATTCACAGAAGCAGGCAACTGCTCCAGAGCCTGTAAACACTGTTCAATTTGTTCAGTATTCATGGATGGCCCAGGCATAACAAAGCGATATTGCGCATTGGTGGAAGATTCCGCAACGGAGAAATTCTCCCTTGTTTCGCCATCTACCGGAATGGCAAGGGAAGGGATTGACAACTGATCCAATAATTCTTTCAGCAGTGCGCCATTTCTTCCGCCGGACGTAAACAACGCAAGCGATTCTCCACCTAATTTTCGGATTGCTTTGCTGACGTTGATCCCGCCGCCGCCTGCTTCCACAAGCAACTCCGTACACCGTACTTTTTTCTCCGGCTGAATCTTATCCGTACCTGTGCTTTTGTCTATCGCAGGGTTAAGCGTAACCGTTGCTACCATATTTCATTGATTTGAAACGTTAGATCCGCCAGTCTACGATCTGGTTCACCCATTCTTCCCTATAAGGTGTAGTGATGCGGATATAGTTATCAGTGTATCCTTCCATCATACCATCCTTAGCACTTCCTTCAAATAGGACTTTCCGCGTTTGCCCCTGGTGCTGAGCCGTGAAGTGCTGCATTTTCATGTAAGATAAATTCCGCAGGATCTTGTTGCGCTCATTTCTCACAGGAATGGGAACAACGGGTTCTATCTCCAATGCTTTGGTATTGTCCCGCTCTGAATATGTGAACACGTGGAGGTATGAAATATCCAGGCTATGCAGAAAGTCAAAGGTCTCCTGAAAATGCTCATCTGTCTCTCCCGGAAAACCAACGATCACATCCACACCGATGGCACAATGCGGCATCAGTGATTTGATCAGCTGAACCCGCTCTGCATAGAGTTCCCGCTTATATCTCCTGCGCATCGCACCTAAAATGGTGTTGCTTCCGCTTTGTAAAGGGATATGGAAATGGGGCATGAACCGATCACTCTCTGCCACGAGTTGAATGATGTCATTGGTGAGTAGATTGGGTTCTATCGATGAGATCCTGTATCTGCTGATCCCGTCTATTTTATCCAAGGCATGGCATAGTGTAAAAAAGTTTTCCGAAGACTTCAGATTCCCATCGGGCCCTTTCCCAAAATCTCCCAGATTAACGCCCGTCAGTACAATTTCTTTCACGCCTTGTTTTGCCAGGTCTTCTGCATTCTTCACCACACTGGCCACAAGATCACTCCTGCTTTTACCACGTGCCATCGGAATGGTGCAGAAACTACAGGTGTAGTCACAGCCATCCTGCACTTTTAGGAAAGTACGTGTACGATCATTCATGGACCAGGACGCATGAAAACCCGTGACCTCATCAATATCACAACTGGAGATTTTTGCCGAGTCGCCCTTGGTGAGCTCCCGGATATGCGCGCCCATGTTAAACTTTTCTGCGGCGCCCAACACGAGGTCTACCCCCGGAATAGCTGCGATCTGCTCCGGTTTCAGCTGGGCATAACACCCGGTGATCACAATGAAAGCTTCCGGTGACCGGCGCTGAATCCGGCGTACGATCTGCCGGCATTCTTTATCAGCATTGTCCGTAACGGAACAAGTGTTGATCACATAGACATCCGCCACCTCCTCAAAAGCCTTCTTTTCGAAACCATCTTTTTCCGCCAATCTCGCGAGGGTAGAGGTTTCGGAAAAATTCAGTTTACACCCGAGGGTATGGAATGCTATGGATTTGGTTTCGGCCATGGAGCGGCAAAGATACAAAGGACCTATGATTTTGCTATCTTGCTTTCATGAGATGGGTTTTTCGGATTTTGGGCCTGCTGATGTTGTTGATGTTATTGCTGATCCTGCTTAGGCCGGCGGCACCGGTGGCGGATGGGGGCGGCCCGGCGCGGCCCGGCACTTCAGATCCTGCCAGTACTGGCCGGGAAGGGCTTCAGCGCAATACCACCCAGGTCATTTACTCCAAACATGCCCGCTGCCGGATGGGGTGCAGGAGTATCTCTGAGCAGGAAGTCATCGATATCCTTAAAAACGGTACCATCAACTACCAAAAATCAGATCTTCGGGGTAGTCCGGATCCCAAATACGCTGTGGAAGGAAACACGGCAGACGGGCAACGGGTAAGAATGGTTTTTGCACAAAGCCCAAGGGGGGTGGTGGTGGTAACCGTGATTGACCTTGAAAAAGAATGGCGTTGCGATTGTAAATAAACGATGAGAAAGATTTTTCGATTTTTATACCTGAGCTGGTCGATTTTCTGGTTTTTGCTGGTTATGATCCTGATCTTCCCGCTTGTGATCATTGGTTCCTTTTTCGGACCAATAAAAGGCGGCAACTTTATCTTCCGGCTCTTGCATTTATGGGGTGATATATGGTTTTTCCTAGCAGGAATGCCTACCCGTTTCCAGGTTGCACAACCGCAGACCCAACCCCCGGATCCGCAAAAACAATACGTGTTTGTAGCCAACCACGTATCCAATTTAGACGCAGCTTTTTTGGTAAAAGTGATCCGTCAGCCTTTCCGTCCGCTGGGGAAGATAGAGCTGGTGAAAGTTCCCGTGTTTGGCTACATCTATAAAGTGGCCGTAGTAACCGTTGATCGCGGCGATGCAAGCCATCGTTCCAAAAGCATCCGAAACCTGAAGAGCATTATCCATAAAGGCATATCGATACTCATTTTCCCGGAAGGCACGTTCAACGAAACCGGACTGCCCATGAGGGAGATGTATGATGGTGCATTCCGCATAGCCATTGAAACGCAAACGCCCATCAAACCCGTCATTTTTCCGGATACCTATGCAAGGATGCAGGGCGACAAAGTCTTTACCCTGAACCCAGGGATATGCAGGGCAATATGGCTGGATGAAGTGCCAGTGGAAGGCTACACGCTTGCTGATCTGCCGCGTTTAAAAGAGCAGGTAGGACAGGTGATGTCCTCAGCGCTGGAAGCGGCAAATGCATCCTGGATCCGGGTAAACCCTCAGGGCTAATTGCCCCCATTGGCGTAATTTCACCGCAATGTTGTACGCGCAAGTAATCCTCCCGCTGGCCATTCCTAAAACCTATACCTATGCCATTCCAGATGTATGGGCCGATAAGATCTTGCCCGGCATGCGCGTGGAGGTGGTTTTCGGTAAACAAAAAAAATATGCTGGAATTGTAAAGGAACTCAGCACCCTGAAACCCTCGGCCTTTGAACCGAAAGAAATCATTAATGTGCTGGATAGTGAACCAGTGGTAAACGTGAAGCAACTGGATCTTTGGCGATGGCTCGCAGTTTATTATATGTGTTCCGAAGGCGAAGTGATGGCCGCAGCTCTGCCTTCCAATTTTAAACTCAGCAGTGAAACAACCCTGATCTTCAATGATGAGTTTGGTGATGATTTTTCTAACCTGGATGATGAAGAATATCTGGTTGCCGAAGCCTTGTTCATGAAAAAGGAACTCCGGCTGCAGGAAGTACAACAGATCCTGGATTCATCACATGTTTATCCGGTAGTGAAAAGACTCATCGAAGCAAAACTCTGCTGGGCCTGGGAATCGCTGAAAGAAAAATATACCGAGAAGCGGGAGAACTTTGTACTGCTGCACCCGGATTATATACAGGAATCAAAACTAGAGGAACTGCTGAACCGGAAAACTCAGGCACCCAAACAAATGGAACTGCTCATGAGTTTTCTATATCTCCATAAAACAGAGGGCGATGTAAAACAGACGGAGCTCCTGAAGAAATCCGGAGCTTCTGCAGCACAATTGAAAGGGCTTGTTGAAAAGGGAATTCTTGTGGTGAAGAAAATGGCTGTCGACAGGATACGGACACTGCCCAAAGATGTGCAAATAGATTTTAGCCTCTCACCTGCACAGGCCAAAGCATTGGAAGAAGTGAAGGCCGTGTTGGAAGAAAAAATGGTTTGCCTTCTGCATGGTGTTACCTCCAGCGGAAAGACGCAGGTATATGTGAGCCTCATCGAATCCCTGATCAAAACCGGTGGCCAGGTATTATACCTTCTTCCGGAAATTGCATTGACTTCGCAGGTGACCCGCAGATTGGAAAAACATTTCGGCGGACACATCGCTATTTATCATTCAAAGTTCAACCCCAATGAAAGGGTTGAAATTTGGAATAGAGTCAAAGATGGAAAGGTTAATATCGTGCTCGGTGCAAGGTCATCGTTGTTTCTTCCCTTTCAGGATCTGAAACTGGTGATCTGCGATGAAGAGCATGATCCTTCTTATAAGCAACAGGATCCGGCACCACGGTATCATGCGCGCGATGCCGCCATCTACTATGCATCCAAAATGGGCGCTAAAGTAGTGCTGGGTAGTGCCACCCCTTCATTGGAATCATACCACAATGCGGTGAATGGAAAATATGGTTTGGTGGAACTAACGGAGCGCTTTGGAAATATCCTGCTTCCCGAGATTCAATTGATGGATACCCGAAACCTGCAGTCGAGAGAAAAAGGCAAACTGATGATCTCTCCTGCCTTGCAGGAAGCCATCATGCAAACTGTTGCATTGAAAAAACAAGTGATTCTGTTTCAAAACAGGAGGGGCTATTCTCCTTACATGATTTGCGGGAGTTGCGGGTACATTCCGCAGTGTGAGCATTGTGATGTAACCCTCACTTATCACAAGTTGAACCATAAGCTACAGTGCCACTATTGTGGCACAAGCTATCCAACACTGGTCACTTGCCCGGCCTGCGGCGCGGTGAAGTGGATGGAGAAAAACTTCGGCACAGAAAAAATTGAAGAGCAGATCAGCGAGCTCTTTCCTGATCTTAAAGTATCGAGAATGGACGTTGATACGGTGAAAGGGAAAACAGCCCATGATACACTCATCCAGCATTTTGAACAGCAAAGAATTGATGTGCTCATAGGGACGCAGATGGTGGTAAAAGGATTGGACTTTGATCATGTGCAGCTGGTAGGGATTTTGGATGCCGATGGCCTGTTGAGTTTTGCCGACTTCCGGGTGAATGAGAGAGCCTTTCAACTCATGGAACAGGTGAGTGGACGGGCAGGCAGAAAAGACAGCCAGGGGAAGGTGATGATCCAAACCACCAATCCCAAACACCCGGTGTTGCAATGGGTGAAGGAGCACGACTACCTGAAACTATTCCAGAGTGAGATTCAGCAAAGACGGGATTTCGG
>REAQ01000249.1 GCA_004294195.1 Sphingobacteriales bacterium
GATCTTGTATCCTAGAGTGGCATAGTCATCTGCAGTGAAATGCAAATGATGCACGCACACTTCTGAAGTGATGCGTTTATCTTCCAACGGAAAAAGATTGGTGAACAATTGCAGCTCCCTGGCGGTGCTGATGTGCAGGATATGTAAACGGGTATTGTATTTTTTGGCGAGTTGAATGGCTGTAAATGAAGACTCAAAACAGGTTTCCGTATCGCGGATCACCGGATGGTCAGCTGGTTCCGGTGTTTTGCCGGAGGCGATGAGTGCATCGAAATTTCGTTTAATCACGCGTTCATCTTCACAGTGGGTAGCAATGAGTACTTCGGCTTCAGAAAAAATCTTGTTCAGGGTCACGAAATTATCCACCAGCATATTACCTGTGGACGCACCCATAAAAATCTTGATGCCACAGACATCCCGTTTTCTGTCGTTGGTTCGCAGCACTTCATCGGCATTGTTGTTAGACGTACCCATGAAGAAGGAGTAGTTTGCCATGCTGGTGTTCCTCGCGATCTCATATTTCTCTTCCAGCAGCTCCTGCGTGAGTGCATTGGGGATAGTGTTCGGCATTTCCATGAAGCTGGTGGTGCCACCGGCCACGGCCGCACGCGATTCCGTATAGATGTTGGCCTTGTGGGTAAGCCCCGGCTCGCGGAAATGCACCTGATCATCAATCACGCCGGGCAGCAGGAATTTTCCCGCAGCGTCAACTTCCACAGTCTGCCCCCTGCCCTCCAACCGCTGCCCAATCTTCTCAATCCGTCCCTCCTTAATGAACACATCGCCCTCCGTGACCCGGCCTTCGTTCACGATCCTGGCGTTTCTTATCAGATAATTTTGCATATCTTTTCAGCTGATTTATATAGAATTCCAATTGTGCGCCTTCCGCGCTATTGGCACAATCCACTTATCTGCAACAGGGTTCCAAAGAAAACATTTTATTGGAGCGGCTTGAAATTAAGGCACAAAAGGACACGGTGCTTAATTTTTCATTCATAAAACCTTATAACCGGAAGTGGTGGACACGCCGGTTGGAAGCCATACAGTCTGATTCCATACACGTAGATGGTCTGACCCCTGTAGATAAGTATAATATTGAAAGGGCTTTGTTGAATAACATGGAGTGGGTGACACGCAACAAAGAGAACATGCAGAGTAAGAAAAGTCTTTGGAACACCTTCTATAAAACACCGGCTAATTTCGTGGAGGTTGATCAGCCGGATTTTTATCTCTCGGTAAATCCTGTGCTTCAAATGTATGCAGGAAAGGACAGTGACGCGGATGAATTGGTTTTCCTGAATGCCAAAGGGATTATAGCACGGGGCCTCATTGCAAAACGCATCGGCTTTTACACATATGTCACAGATAATCAGGAGAGAGGTCCGGGTTATGTCCGGGATTGGGTGGTGCAGCGCCGCGCGGTGCAGGGGGCCGGTTTTTACAAAGCGTTTAAATCTACCGGTGTAGACTATATCGATGCCCGAGGTGGACTTACTTTTAATATCGCGAAGTACATCGATGTTCAGTTTGGGTATGATCGATTTTTCATTGGGAACGGGTATAGGAGTATGTTCCTCAGTGATTTTTCGAACAATTATCTATACCTGAATTTAAATCTGAAAGTGTGGAGGCTCAACTATACATCCAGAACGATGGAACTAACCTCCCAGTATACTCGCCAAAACACAGACGAATTGTTTCCAAAGAAGTACATGACCATGCATCATATCAGTTTCAATGCGCCTAAGTGGCTGACACTTGGTTTTTTTGATGCAATCATGTACGGAAGACTAAACGAGTTTGAATTTAGTTACCTCAATCCATTCATTTTCCTCAGAGCCATGGAATCCAACAGGGGAAGCCAGGATAATGCTTTGATTGGATTTGACTTTAAAGCGAATGCTTTGAAGAGGCTTCAGTTTTATGGTCAGTTGAACCTTGACGAGTTTAGTCTCAAGGAGATTCGTGCAAACAGGGGTTCCTGGGCCAACAAATATGGATTTCAATTGGGGGCGAAGTATATCGATGCCTTTGGGGTTAAAAACCTTGACCTGCAGGGTGAAACAAATTGGGTCAGGCCCTTCACTTTTGCGCACAATGACACCATCGCAAACTACACACACTACAATCAGCCATTGGCGCATCCATTGCAATCTAATATTCGTGAGTTCGTCGGTATAGCCCGCTACCAACCCGCGCCCAAATGGTATTTGCAAGGCCGAATGACCGTTTGGCAACAAGGTTCTGACACGGCCAACACCAATTTCGGCAATAGTATATTTAAGAGCACGGATACGCGTGTGGCGGAATATGGATTCAATTACGGCGATGCGGTGAAGCAGAACGGCATTAACGCCAATCTCTGGGTGGCATATGAATGGAAGGAAAATTTCTTCATCGAAGCCAACCTGACATATCGAAAACTAGCAGAGCGTTCAGGAACATTGGGAACGGTAGGGGTGCGGTGGAATATGCATCGGAGAGAGTACGATTACTAAAAACTGGCAATTGACAATTGGTAATTAGC
>REAQ01000250.1 GCA_004294195.1 Sphingobacteriales bacterium
ATCAAGGTGGATGCGCACAACCTCATTCCGGGAACCAACAATATTTATGCACTTGGAGACATCGCTTATATGGAAACCGGGGACTACCCCAACGGACACCCGCAGGTGGCGCCGGTTGCCATCGACCAAGCCAAACTCCTTGCGCAAAACCTTGGGGCCATGAAACGTGGCGAGCCGCTGAAACCTTTTGTGTACAAGGATAAGGGATCGATGGCTACTGTGGGAAGGCACCGGGCCGTGGCCGATATTCCCAAACCGAAACTGCACCTCAAGGGCACCCTGGCCTGGTTTGCGTGGATGGCCTTACACCTGATGCAGATCCTTGGTGTGAAAAACAGGATCGTGACCTTTGTGAACTGGATGTATAATTACTTCACCTATGACCAGAGCCTGAGGCTGATCTTTAGAGAGTTCAATAAGAACGAAGGGCAGAAGTTGGAGGGCAAGGGGCAGAGGAGGCTTGAGGGAGTAAGGAGTGGGGAGTAGATAGCTGGTGGCATGGATTTTTTATGGGTAAACCCAAAGGATTATTATGCCGGAAAAAATAACCACTAAAAGGGAAGCAAAGCTGCAAACACCTGAACAGCAGGATTATAGGGGTCATTGCCTTTTCGACAGGCGGACGGGGCAGAAAAAGGAAAGGTATATCCGGGATCATAAGCCCAGCCGGTCGCTGGCGCCTTTCCATGAACCGCAGCAGACGCATTAGTTGACGGCCTTCGCTTTCGGGAACTGTATGGAGAATGTAGTGCCCACATTGAGCACGGAATTCACATCCACCGAACCGTGATGAGATTGCAGGATGTTCAGTGTAGTAGACAGACCCAATCCTAATCCATTGCGCTTTGCCGTATAAAATGGCTCAAACAGCCTGGGTATATCCTCCTGTGCTATGCCACAGCCGTTGTCTGTGATCTTCACCTCCCATTGCGTGACATCATCTTCTATGACTACCATCAGCTTGCCGTAGTCTTCAGACATCGCCTCAATAGCATTAATGATGATGTTCAGAAATGCCATGGTTAAACTGTCTCTATCTGCAAGGATGGTTGCTGGTTGATCAATGTATCTGATCACCGGTTTGATTTTTTTCAAATGCATTCGGTCCATGGCGGCGTGTACACTTGCATCCAGAATGTCCTGAAGATTGACGCGCTGCAGGCTGGTATGTCCGGCCTTCCCTGCAGCAAGTAGCTCACTGAGAATATCATTCACGCGAATACTGTTGCGGCGAATGATATTAAAATATCCGAGCAGTTCTTCATCTGAAGCCAATTCACTCAGATGGTCCAGGGATAGATTGATATTGGTCAGCGGATCGCGGATCTCATGGGCCAACGTCCTCGCAAGCCTGCCAGTGGCGGCGAGTTTCTCAGACATCAGGGCCGACTTTTCCGCTTTTCTCAATTTGGTAATGTCATGCAGAATACCTTGCACATAATTGCTTCCATCCGGATTTGCGATGGCGATTGCAGAAAAAATACAACTCAGTTCATCGCCGGCCTGGTCATGAAAATTGATTTCAAGGTCGTTAACTTCACCCTGTTCATTCAACATGTCTTTCACTTTCTGCAGGTCCCTTTCGTCTGCCATCATATCATACACAGAACTTCCGATCAGCGTTTCTGCACTACCGCCCATGAGGTTTACCATGGCCGTATTAATATCACGGAGTACAAGGTCAGTGTCAGACAAAAAGATCGCGTCCCGGGTCTTTTCAAAAATATTTCTGAACTTCTGCTCATTTTCTCTCAACTGCTTAAGGGCCTGTGATTTTTCAACGGAATAACG
>REAQ01000251.1 GCA_004294195.1 Sphingobacteriales bacterium
CAAGTTTACGCCCAACTTTTCATATAACGAATCCAACAACAAGAGCAGGTCAGATTTCGGTTTTGTTGATTCAAAGGGATTGAATACCAGTGAAGGATACAACCTGGATTCAGCATTGAGCAACAGTCCAAGTTTGAACATAACGGCGTTGTATAACCGAAAATTCAGGAAGCGCGGACGGAATCTCTCAGTGAACCTTACCTACAATACGGCAGAAAACGAATCAGACCGGAATACCATCAATCAGACCACTAATTTTGTACAAACACCTCCGGTTACGGCGATTCTGAAACAGCTGATCAACCAGGATAATAACAACAACGGAATAAACCTGCGAGCCCAGTATTCAGAGCCTATTCGGAAAGACCGGTTTGTAGATTTCATTTATCAGTATCGGCATACTTATACGAAAAACGACCGTACAACCTATGATGTAAGCGGTGCGTCGCCGGTGATTTTACCGGCGCTGACCAATGCGTTTGAGAACTATTTCAATGAGCAGCGGTATGGATTGAATTTCAGGACCGTCAAGAAGAAATACAACTATACGCTGGGTGTATCCGTGCAGCCGCTGGAGCTGAAAGGATATTCCATTACGAAGGATAGTACGTACACGCCGCAGCGTAGAACCTTGATCTTCCCGGTGGCCCGTTTCGTATATAATTTTACGCGTACCAAAGGATTGAACTTCAACTACCAGGGTAGTGCCAGGAACCCGAGTTTCACACAGCTACAGCCGGTAAGGGATATCTCCAATCCGCAATACCAGACACAGGGTAACCCCAACCTGAAGCCGGAACAAAGCCACAATTTCAGCCTGTTCTTCAATAATTTCAATTTCTAATCTGGCAAGGTGCTTTTCACCGGGATCAATGCCAATTTTATCCAGAACCAGATCGTTAACAACACTATTTCCCTGGGATCTGGAGGTGCGCAGCTAACTATTCCGGAGAATGTGAACGGTTATTATAACCTGACCGGTTTTTACAACTGGCAGAAGCCATTTAAGAACAGGACATATGTGGTGTCATTAAATGGTACAGTGAACTACAACAATAACATCAATCTGATAGACAGTGCTCGAAGCATTGGTACAAATATTTTGGTAAGCCAGGGGTTGACCTTTGAATATAACCTTAAGGAGTGGTTTGAGCTGGACTTTGGTGCACGCTATAACCTCAATTCTGCGCGATACAGTTTGCAGGAGCAATTGAACCAGAACTTTGGTTCCTGGGTGCTGACCTCTAATTCCCGTATGGATGTTCCCGGTGGTTTGACCTTCCGTTATGATTTGCAATACACGATCAACAATGGTTTGGCTGAAGGGGTGAATGGAAACATTGCCCTGTTGAATGCATCCCTGGAAAAGACCATTTTGAAGAAAAAGAACGGTTTCATCCGTTTGTATGCCTTTGACATCCTGAACCAAAATAAGAGCATCACCCGTTCCGTCACGGCTAACAGCATTGTGGACACCCGCACCAACAGGCTCACCCGCTATGTCATGCTGAGCTTTACGTATAGACTGAACCGGTTTTCCGGTCAAACTTCGGGAACCAACCGCCAGCCTGCCGGTGGACAGCAGCAGTTTAGGATGAGAGAGCAGTAGAGGCAGTGGGCATTGGGCAATAGGGGCATTATTGATTGGCGGTGGTTATAGGTTGGATCATAAGTAGGGATACCTTCCAAGTGCCTCTATAATCTTTTTTCCAGATGTGAACCCCTTGACTATAAAGATGTTGGATAACCCCCAGTGAGTCTGGGATCATCAGTTCAAGCGTATC
>REAQ01000311.1 GCA_004294195.1 Sphingobacteriales bacterium
TGGTGGCGAGCAACAAAGAATTGACATAGCCAGAGCCTTGCTGAATTCCCCTAAGCTGATTCTCGCGGATGAACCTACAGGTAACCTCGATCCCGAAACCAGTGATGAGATCATGAACCTGCTCATGCAGGTATCAAGGGAATCCGGATCGGCCATTGTGATGGCTACTCATGATTTCATGGTGATCAATAAATTCCCTGCAAGAACCATTAAAACTGAAGCTGGGCGTGTGCACGACAATGCTACCATAGCCACGAGATAAGGCGCCTCGCCGTATCTGTATTGTTGTAGTAGTCTTGCAATAATTGATCCCGCAACATGATTTCGTCATCCGTGAATGGCTTGCGATACAATTGCATCAGGATAGATTTGAATGCATCGGCATTTTTGGCTACGTGACAGGCACTGTCCAGTTTGGTGCCTTCCAGCATTTCTTCATTCGCTACAATATGCCTTCCGCAAAAAACAGCGTGCAACAATTTAAATTTCACTCCCGTATCCGTGAATGAAGGCAGGATATGGATCTGGGCTTTCTTGATAAGATCTTCCATTTCCAGGTCCGATGGATTGCTGACCATGCAAGTGTGTTGTTGCTGGTGCGCCAGTGCTTCCAATGCGGGTGAAGGATCCTTACCTGCAATCACAAAAGGGATCTCCACATTGTTGAAGACTTCCTGTAGCAACCATGTTGCCGCACGTTGGTTTTCTTCCACCGCCAGGTTTCCATGATATAAAACAAAATGACCAACGCCTTCTTCACAGTGCGGATAATCCCAACCGATGAAGGGTGGGAGATAAGCGGATTGTTTTGAACCGAGTTGGGTGCGATAGTAGTTCGCATCTTTCTCTACCATGGCCAGCACGAGACATCTATTGGCAATCTTTTTCTCGTAGGCTTTTAACAACCGGCTCTCGTTCCAAAAATAAAGTTTACGAAAGAGAGAGTTGCTTTGCTTGCCTTGTTGCCTATAGTATTCATGCTCTATGTTATGCAGTCGCAAAGCCACCTTTCTGTTTTTCCAGCCATCGTCCTGTAGATAATAACTCGTGTGGATACCCTCGAGTAAGATGGGATGATCATCCCTGGAGAGGTTCTCTTGTAATTCCGGATTGGCTCTTGAACTGACGATGTAAGGGAGCTTCATCGAAAAACCCTTGTGGCCGGTGTGACGTTCGTAATAGTGTACCGACTCACAATACTTTTTCAATTCCGGCTGTTGCCCGCGGCCATAGTCGAAACAGTGAAGATGTATCTTTACCCCTTCCCGATGTAAAGAGCGGAGGGTATGATAAATTTCAAAAACACCACCGTAGTTGGCGGGGAAAGGCACGTCAAAAGAAATAATATGAAGATGTTTATCCAACGCTGTCCACGGTTTGTTGATAGAAAAGAAGCAAGGTTTTTTCTTCCTCCTCCCATCGGAGCTCGGCAGCTGCACGTGCACACCGTTCACTCATTTCAGAATAGGTAACCTCGTCGAGCCATACTTTGTTCATTGCGGCCGCAATATTATCGGGGTCCAGATCGCTGACCAGCACAGCTACACCGTATTGTTCATTGATCTGCTGGTATTCCGGAAAGGCCATCGTAACCTGCGGAATCCCCGCCTGGATATAGTCGAAGAACTTATTCGCCAGTGAATAGATCTGGTTGAGTCCCATAGGCTCCACGAGATTGATGCCCGCATAAGCCGTCTGGGTAATGGCTTTAAGGGCCGATGGGGGTACTGCACCCACCATCGTCACTTTATCCCCCACACCA
>REAQ01000189.1 GCA_004294195.1 Sphingobacteriales bacterium
GCTGGTATGCTGGATATGATAAAGGCAAATGTATAAGCTTTGATTAAGGCAAAGGTTGCGTTGAAGGGCATCCATGCAAACAACAAACCTTTATCGAAGGATTCTGTTGATAAGATATTTGCTGCTGATCCGGCAAAGCGACCGCCCCAGATACCCAGGACCGCGGCTATCACCACCAACAAAGGGATAACGATCAACGCAGCCGCAATCTTCGGGGCAACGAGGTAGGCTTTGGTATTGATGCCCATGATCTCGAGTGCATCGATCTGTTCACTCACGCGCATGTTGCCGAGTTCACTGGCGATCTTACTACCTACTACACCGGCCAGCACAATACAGGTAAGGGTAGGAGCAAACTCCAGGATCACCGTGTCCCGAACGATCTGCGCAATGGTAGATTTCGGAATGACAGGGCTAACCAATTGATAGGCTGTTTGTACGGTTGACACCGCACCAATGAATATGGAGATGATGGCAACAATACCCAGGGACCCAATACCTATCTCAGAACACTGGTGCATCAGTTCTTTCCAATACATCTTCAGGTTCTCGGGTTTGGTAAACATTCCCTTGATCATCAACAGAAACCGGCCCAGGTGCGTAAAGAAATTCATGGAATGGCGTTAATTCTGAAATCCAACTCAAAATAACGATTAACGGATAACATTTAACCTTTATGCACGGGAAAGATCAGATCCCTTACATGATGTGAGAGTATCTCGGACATGGTTTTGCATTGGAGGAAATGAGGGTCCTCATGGTGGGCGGCTAATGCTACAGCCAGTTCGTGGGTTTTTTCAGGCGTGGAAATATCGTCCTCCAGCAGGGAGTCCCGCAGATCTTTCATTCTGTGCCGTTGGGAGCGTATGCGCCTCACGATCACTGAACGTTCTTCCGCCTGGTATTGCCGAATGACGTCCGGGTTAAAATGTTTCGCTACCAATTCCACAAATACACTGTTCTCCTTGAAAAACTGTGGCAGGTACATGTTCTTTCTGCCTTCGTAACTCTGCTGGTCAAAATCAATGGCCCTCATCCTGAACTGGATATCGTCAAAATCCTGGGTGATGTCAAACACGAAATTGTAACTCCGCATGTCGCCCAGCAGGCGGAAAAAACATCGTTCATTAAATTTCACAAACTCCTTGGCGATCCGCTTGGGATTGAACTCTGGTCGGTTCATGTATTTTTGGATGAACACGTCTCCGGGGATGCCGGCAATATGTTCCTCCACAAGGGTGTGATCATCCACAAGGTAGTTGATCCAGTAGGGGGAGAGCATGTGCTCCAGTTCAAGACCAAGAATCCTGGAAGTGTCAGCCACCTTGATATAGAAGTAGTCATATACTTCATTATAGCTGTTCACGATCTTAATACGGAAAGGTTTGGAGTTGCCGAACACACAGAAGTCTATGCGTTCAATATGCAGATGTTCTTCCGCCTGCGTGTACCCACTTGCCTTTAGATTGGAATAGATTCTTTTTAATCCTCTATGAATCTCGTCAGTTAGGGATGGCTGGTAAAAAACACTTTCCCAGAGCGTGTCTACACCTTTGTCATCAAACAATGGAACGCTGCCGGAAAAATGGCGGAGGGTATCATAGGTTACAGGCAGTTTGCTTTCCCTGCCGTAGCTCCGGAGGTATTTCCTGAAGCTACGGCTCACGGGGAAAATGCGTTTCTTCCTGGATATCTGTTCCATCAATTACATCTCATGCGAAACGAACCGAAATTTGGACCACCATTCTGATTTCTTCACCAACTCTTTGGGTTCCTGCGCGGCTGCTTTCATTTGCGCGTCCGTAACTGCAATGAGCACCATGTTAAAGATGCTTCTCACGGAACTGCCCAACTGCAACACGTGCACGGGTTTATTCAGACCCAACAATACAGGACCTATGGAATCCGAGCCACCCACTTCCTGTAAGAGGTTGTAGGCAATATTACCTGCGCTAAGATTGGGGAAGATCAGGGTGTTCACATCGCCCTGCAAGAGCTCGCTGAATGGATAGTTGTCTTGCAGGATCTCTTTGTTGAATGCCATGATGCCCTGTATCTCGCCATCCACAATCAGGGAAGGATTTTTTTGTTTGACGATTGATCTGGCTTCTCTTACGAGTTGCGCCTCCGGCGTATTGCTGCTGCCGAAATTTGAGTAACTCAACATGGCCACTCTGGGCGTGATACCAAAGGAACGAACTTCTTTGGCCACCAGCAGTGTAATGTTTGCGAGTTCTTCCGCCGTAGGATTAAAGTTTACGGTTGTATCTGCAAGGAACAAAGGTCCCTTGTTGGTCAGCATGATATACATACCGGCGATCTTACTGACACCGGGCTCTGTACCGATGATATGTATCGCAGGCCGGATGGTGTCCTGATAGTTTCTCGTCAATCCGGAGATCATGGCATCGGCATCGCCATTCTCTACCATCATACATCCGAAGTGGGTACGGTCCTTCATTTTTTTGAAGGCCTCGTAATAATTCACGCCGCGCCGCTGCCTTTTCTGGAAAAAAAGCTTCCCATATTCTTCCCGTTTGTATTCCAGTTCATCGCTTTTGGGATCGATGATGGGAATACCTTCAAGGTCAATGCTGTTTTCTTCTGCGATGGCGAGGATCTTTTTAGCATCACCTAACAGGATAGGATAGGCGATACCTTCATCCTGGCTGAGCTGTGCCGTTTTCAGGATCTTCACATTTTCTGCGTCAACAAACACCACGCGTTTCGGGTCCTTGCGCGCCTTGTTGCCAATGGCCCGCATGAGCTGATTATCCAGTCCGAGACGTTTGTTCAGCTGAAGCGCATATTCATCCCAATCTTTGATGGTTTTCTGTGCCACGCCACTTTCTATAGCGGCTTTTGCCACAGCTGGTGCCACCGTTTCCAGCAGACGGGGATCCAATGGTTTTGGAATAATATAGGTTGGACCAAAAGCAATGTTCTGCTCGTTGTAGGCCATGTTCACAATATCAGGAACGGTTGATCTGGCCAATTCCGCAAGGGCCTTTACCGCAGCCAGTTTCATGTCTTCATTGATGGTGGTTGCCCTTACATCAAGTGCACCGCGGAAGATATAAGGAAACCCAAGCACGTTGTTCACTTGGTTGGGGTAATCACTTCTTCCTGTGGCCATGATGATGTCTTCCCTGGCGCCGGTGGCTTCTTCCCAGGTGATCTCCGGATCAGGATTGGCCATAGCAAACACGATAGGTTTAGCGGCCATGGTTTTTACCATTTCGCCGCTCAGCACGCCGCCCTTACTGAGGCCGATGAACACATCGGCACCTTTTACAGCATCTGCTAATTTTGTGTCTGCACTAACGTGATCTACGGCAAATTTCGATTTGCGATCATCCATATCTTTTCTGGATGAATGCACAAGACCGTGCGAGTCAAACATCAGGAAGTTTTCTCTCTTTGCTCCCAGTGCAATATAAAGTTCCACGCAAGCGATGGCCGCAGCGCCCGCACCATTCACTACGCATTTAACCTTTGTGATGTCTTTCTCTTGCAATTCCAACGCATTCAATAGCGCAGCAGCACTGATGATGGCAGTGCCATGCTGATCATCATGCATCACCGGGATTTTCATCTCGGCTTTCAATCGTTTTTCAATATGGAAACATTCCGGGGCTTTGATGTCTTCCAGGTTCACACCGCCGAAGGTGGGTTCCAGGGCCTTGACGATCTCTACAAATTTATCCGGATCTTTTTCATTGATCTCAATATCAAATACATCGATGTCTGCGAAGATCTTGAACAGTACGCCCTTTCCTTCCATCACGGGCTTTCCGGCTTCCGGGCCGATGTCACCCAACCCGAGAACGGCGGTGCCGTTGCTGATCACGGCTACCAGGTTACCCTTTGCGGTGTATTTATACACATCTTCCGGATTACGGAAGATCTCCATACAGGGTTCTGCCACACCGGGTGAATAAGCAAGGGAAAGATCACGTTGTGTTTTAGCTTCTTTGGTAGGAATAACCTGGATCTTTCCGGGTCTACCTTTCGCGTGGTATTCGAGGGCTTGTTCTTTTCTTAAATCGTTATGCATATGGCAAATTCAAAAATTAAAATTAGCTAATAGCTACTAGCTAATAGCTATTGTTGCGCCAAAATACGCCATCATGGCCATGCCAATCTCAATAGCGTTTTCGTCAATATTAAATGTAGGAGTATGTACGCCGGATGTGATGCCTTCGGCAGTATTTCCTGTACCCAGCCGGAAAAAACATCCCGGTACTAACTGTGAATAGTAGCCGAAATCTTCAGCACCCATGCGCAACTCTGTTTCCTCCACAAGCTCATCGCCCATGAATGTTTTTGCACTGGCCATGGCGATCTCGTGCAGGTTCTCATCGTTATATACAGTCGGATATCCTACGTCTATCTTAAGGTCCACGTCAGCACCCATACCTTTCGCTATAGCCTCCACCTGACGCCTGATCAATCCATGTGCCTTGAAGCGCCATTGCTCATCCATGGCCCTGAAGGTGCCCATCAGCTTTACTTCATTGGGGATCACATTGGTGGTATAGCCTCCATTAAAGGCACAGATGGATAAGACGGAAGGGGCGAAGGGGTTGTTATTTCGGCTCACGATCTGTTGCAGTCCTACTACAAGATGTGATGCCACCAGAATCACGTCGGTTGTATTGTGTGGTGCCGCCGCATGGCCGCCTTTACCCGAAACGGTAATATAGATTTCATCAGCACTGGCCATTACTTTGCCGCTACGGAAACTGAGCTTGCCGGTTTCCAATTGGGGATTGACGTGCAAGCCAACAATGCAGGATGGTTTGGGCGATTCTAATACACCCTCGCGGATCATTATACTAGCGCCGCCCGGGTTTCTTTCTTCTCCGGGTTGAAAGATCAGCTTTACGGTTCCTTCCCATTCTTGTTTTGTTTCCGCTAAAATTCTTGCGGCACCCAGCAGGCAACTGGTATGTACGTCGTGTCCGCAGGCATGCATCACACCTGCGTGTACGGAACGGTATGGGACCTGGTTTTCTTCCTGAATCGGCAGTGCGTCCATATCTGCCCTAAGAGCAACTACACGGGAGGATGGATCCCTGCCTTCAATGATGCCCACCACACCTGTATCGGCCATGATTTTCCAGGGAATGCCATACGCATCCAACTGGCGTCTTACAAAGGCCGAGGTTTCAAATTCTTTATAACTCAATTCAGGATGCGCGTGCAGATGATGGCGGATAGCTATGATATCCGGCGCATAGCTTGATGCTAACTCCTTAATCCTCTTGGCGATCATTCACCGAAGATACAACAAAGCGCTTGGCTTTAGTTCAGGGAAAGCTCTTCTTCCGGCTTCATTTCAATGGTGGAGGGAATCACGATGACACCTGTTGGGTAGATGCGCTGGATTTTCTTGTACAGTGCATTAGCTTCCTGCCGGGATTTATAATTGCCGATCTGAATTTTAAAGACGGGTGATTGATAGATGAGATAGGTTTTTTCTGATGGGAACTCGCGCATCAGTTTTGTTTTCACATCAATTGCTTTCTGCCGGTCATTGGTGCTTAACACTAGGATGCGATAGCCCGGTCCGGTCCGGTTATTATCCATATACACCTTCCTGTTCAGTTCTTCCTGTTTTTTCAACAGGAGGTCAAGCCGGTGGTCCTTAACAACATCTACCTGTGCAGACGCTGCAAACGGCAAAGCAATGACAAGAAGAAATATCCATTTCATATGTAACCGACTGCAAATATTATACCATCTGGTGAAGGGCTTCGCACTTCTCCCTTTATCTTCTAACTTTCCCTCCCGTGACATGCCTTGAACTTCTTACCACTCCCACAGGGACATGGATCATTACGGCCTACTTTGGGACCCACGCGAACAGGATCCTGCTTTACCGGCGAAGGATCATGATATGCTTCCTGCTCAATACCGGGTTCTCCGCCACTGCTCACCAGTTCTTCCTTCTTCACCTTCATCTTGCTCATGTCTGTCTTTTCTTCCCTGCCTTCTTTCAATGAGGAATTTTCCTGGATGGGTATGCCTGCATAACAAAGAAAGGAAACGATATCCCGGTTCAGCTCACTATTCATATTGCTGAAAAGTTCAAAAGCGGTGGTCTTGTAAATCACCAGCGGATCTTTTTGCTCATACACTGCCGTCTGCACACTCTGCTTCAGGTCATCCATCGCGCGGAGGTGTTCTTTCCATGTGTCATCAATCATCGCGAGGGTAATCGTTCTTTCCAGGGCAGCCGCCAGTTCAGCGCCACCTGTCTGAATGGTTTTATCCAGATTGGCAATCACGTTCAATCCCTTGGTACCATTGGTAAAGGGAACGATGACATTTTCAATATGAGACCCCTGTGTGGTGCGCACATTTTGGAACACCGGCAGGGCCTGCTTCATCATTTCATTCTTTTTGCGATTGTAGTTGCCCATCGCTTCTTCATATAAAGTATTGGCAACAGCAGCGATATTCCCTTTCTGCAAATCTTCTTCGGTGATCGCTGTTTCAATGCCGAAGTTCACGATCACCGCAAGCTTAAAGTCTTCAAAATTATTCTGCGCCTGGTAACCATTAACAAGGTCTTCCGCAACAGCGTAAAACGCATTATCAAGATCCAATGCAAGGCGATCTCCAAACAACGCGTGCTGGCGCTTGGTATACACCACATTCCGCTGCTTGTTCATCACGTCATCGTATTCCAACAAGCGCTTACGAATGCCGAAGTTGTTTTCTTCTACTTTCTTCTGCGCACGTTCAATACTCCTCGTGATCATAGAATGCTGGATCACCTCGCCTTCTTTGTAACCCATCCTGTCCATGAGCGATGCGATCCTTTCAGAACCAAACATGCGCATCAGGTCGTCTTCCAAAGAGATATAAAACTGTGTGGAACCAGGATCTCCCTGGCGTCCCGCACGTCCGCGCAACTGGCGGTCAACACGCCTGCTCTCATGTTTTTCTGTACCGATGATGGCCAGACCTCCTGCTTCTTTCACACCAGGTCCAAGCTTGATATCGGTACCCCTGCCGGCCATGTTGGTGGCGATGGTAATATTGCCTGGCATGCCCGCTTCCTGTACGATCTGAGCTTCCCTTGCGTGTTGTTTTGCGTTCAATACATTGTGCGGGATCTTTTTCACCTGCATCATCCTGCTCAACAATTCACTCACTTCCACAGAAGTGGTCCCCACCAGCACCGGCCTTCCTGCATTCCGCAGTGCTTCAATTTCATCAATAACGGCCTTGTATTTTTCACGCTTGGTTTTGTATACCAGATCTTCACTGTCTTTACGCACCATCGGCA
>REAQ01000312.1 GCA_004294195.1 Sphingobacteriales bacterium
GACCGCAAAGGGCATTTTTGCGATGACGCTCATTTACGGAGTAGCCACGCTACTCTTTAAAATCTGGGGATGAAATATTATCTCATTTCGGGTGAAGCCTCCGGAGACCTCCATGGCAGCAATCTGATCAAGGAGATCCATAAACAAGATCCGCAGGCACAAATCCGTTGCTGGGGTGGTGATCTGATGCAAGCCGCAGGTGCGGAATTGGTGAGTCATTATAAAGAGCGCGCCTTCATGGGCTTCCTCGAAGTGGCGATGAACATCCGCACCATCCTCGGCTTCATGAAGACCTGCAAAAAAGACCTGCTGGCTTACAAGCCCGATATAGTGGTGTTGATTGATTATCCCGGATTCAATATTCCGATGGCGCAGTTCGCGAAAAAGCATGGCTTTAAAACGATCTTTTATATTTCACCGCAGGTCTGGGCCTGGAAGGAAGGTCGAGTCAAAACCATCCGCGAAGTAGTAGACAAAATGCTGGTCATCCTTCCCTTTGAAGTGGATTTTTATAAGAAGTGGAACTACGAAGTCATCTACGTGGGCCATCCATTGGTGCAGGTCATTGAAGAGTTTAAAGCGGATAACACTGCCCTCCGCCCCCCCACCTCTGTCCGAAGCGTTGCACTACTTCCGGGATCCAGACCGCAGGAAATTAAAAAGAAACTTCCCATCATGTTGAAAGCCACTCAACATTTTCCCGATGTGCAATTTCGCATCGCACAGGCACCATCATTGGAACGATCTTTTTATGAATCAATGACGGCACAGTATCCCAATGTGGAACTGATCCAGGGAAAGACCTATGAATTGCTGATGCAAAGTCACGCTGCACTCGTGACTTCGGGAACCGCTACTTTGGAAACCGCACTGTTTGGCGTACCTGAAGTAGTGTGTTACAAAGGCAGTGCGGTCTCCCACGAAATAGCAAAAAGACTCATCAAAGTGAAATACATCTCGTTGGTCAATTTGATTCTTGACAAACCAACTGTCAAGGAATTGATTCAACACGATCTTACACCGGAAAATATAACCACTGAATTAAAACGCCTGCTGGATCCTGCACAAAATGTCATCGTCAAAAAAGATCTTGCAGAACTTTGGGATATATTAAGTCCGGGCGGGGCTGCTTCGGCGAATGCTGCGAAGATCATAGTGGAATACTGACATTCAGTAATACAGTCATTCAGGAAATCTGGAGTGGGATTCGGGAAAACCGGATCAACCCGTGGGAGTCATCATCTCGTAGCCGTATTCCCAATTCACTGCAAGATTCCGGGAATCCTTCTGCCAAGAAAAATGACAGTTTCCCAAATCCAAGTTCCAATTGTCTTTGTATATACTCTTCAGGGGGCCTCCCCCCACCTAAACAGTACTGAATATGAAGAAATCGATCCTTGTACCATTCATCGCAATGCTCACCCTATGCGCCGCCTCCGCGCAGGCCCAGCAGCTGCCCACCAAAAGCCGGGAAGCCATCTTTACCACGGCCATTGGCAGCAGTGAATTCTCCACAGCCCTTGCCTATCAGCACCTTTGGTTGGTGGGAAAAAAACGGAGACTCGGACTGGGTGCCGGTCTTAGGCTTACCAACTATTTTGGTTCAAACAAATACTTCACCACAGCGCCTGCCAAGCTTACGAGCGGACAAACCGGGCCTGGCGTATTTTTTGCCGATAATATCGAAGAAAACATCGATTCCGTCCTCTTTAAAAATGCACAGGTGAATTCGCTCAACCTCTC
>REAQ01000190.1 GCA_004294195.1 Sphingobacteriales bacterium
AACCCATCCTCTCCCGCAAACTAGTGATGTGTGCAGTGTGATGATGACCATGCCAGGCATACATGCCCAACAGGAACCATAAAGTCATTTGCTTATTGTGTTGCGGATGAATCACTGTTCTGTTCCACTCTTCATCCTTCATGTGCTTCAGCAGGTCATACCATCGGTTATGCAAGGCATGTAAAAGCGTTAATGAAATATTGACCGCTAGCTTGTAATCACTCTGTTCTGCCCACAGCGCTTCTTCATAGGGCTTAATGGTTGGATTGGTTTCAGTAAGCCCCAACTTGCACCTGATGAACGCGTTCATATGACTGTCGGCCACATGATGGATCACCTGCCGCACCGTCCACCCCTCTTCGCGATAAGGAGTCTCCAATTGCTGCTCATCAAGGTTCAGGATAGCCATTTCTAATTGCCTCGGCAGAAAAAGAATATCCGTCAGCCATTTTTCTTTCTGTTCTGCCGAAAATGGTTTGGCTTCATACTTGCCGATAGGAAAACGTGGATCCATCTGAGATGAGTTATTGGGTTATTATCTTACTGAGTTGCTGAGTTACTGTGTTACTGTGTTATTGATCATTCCCACTTCCTGGTACAATATCAATCAGCTCCATATCAAACACAAGTGTAGAACCACCGGGTATTCCATTGTAATCCTGAAGTCCATAGCTCAAATTATATGGAATCCAGCATTTGAGTCTTGTGCCTACTGGCATAAGTTTTAACATTTCTTGCCAACCCGCAATGACTTGGGCCATGCGGAATGTAATTGGCTGTCCACGATCTCGTGAACTATCAAATACCTGGCCATTCAAAAAAGTTCCGTGGTAGTGAACTTTCACTACGGATGTGTCAACAGGTTTTGTACCTGTACCCAAAGTAGTGATCTCATATTGAATACCGCTGGCCGTTTCTTTCACTTCCGGACGCTTCTTATTAGATGCCATAAATACTTTACCCTGATCTATATTGGGCTGAACTTTAGCAGACTTCATTATTTCCATCTCCACGCGCAAAATTTCGTTGCACTGTTCTGGGGTAAGTTTTGTATTCCCGGCCAATGCTTCTTTAAACGCTTGTCCGAGTATCGTACTATTCACGCCCGTAAGCCCCTGGGTTTTGAAGAACGTGCCGTCCAGCACACCGATGGCATAACTGACACTATCTGTTCTGTTCTTCAGTGCTATGCCTGTACCGCTCGTGGCGGGCTTTGGCGCTGGTTTACTGGTGGTAGTGGTCTTTTTAACCTGGGCATGTAGTTGTACACTGAACAACGCTGCCATCAAAATCAAACTTGTTCTCATTAATTTAATTCTATTTACAAATAATTATTTACGAATTAATCTCATGCCCTGTCAATGCAATGAATACATCTTCCAGGTTTGCCGTTTTCACTTCTTTCTTACGCTCAAATCCTTTTGCAATCAAATCATCAATCAATGCATCCGGAGAGTCCAGAGCAATGATCCTTCCTGCTTCCATGATAGCCACACGATCACATAGGTATTCAGCCTCGTCCATATAATGGGTGGTAATGATCACCGTGGTCCCTGTGTCCCTGATCCCTTTGATCATATCCCATAAATTACGCCTGGCCTGCGGATCCAGTCCTGTGGAAGGCTCATCCAGAAAAATCAGTTTGGGATGATTGATCAATGTGGTGGCAATAGCAAAACGTTGTTTCTGACCTCCGCTCATTTCCTTGTACTTGGCATGTGCCTTGTCTTCGAGATTCACTTTCCTCAACAATTCCATCGCATCGGTTTCTATCTGGTAGAGTCCGCTAAACAAACGGATCAACTCCAATAGTGTCAATCCAGGATAAAAACCTGAAGTCTGCAGCTGAACGCCGATGATCATTTTGATTTGGTCCTTGTCTTTATCGATATCCAATCCATCGATCAAAACTGTTCCTCCGGATTTCTCTCTCAGGGTTTCCATGATCTCCAGGGTAGTAGATTTACCAGCCCCGTTGGGCCCCAGCAGTCCGAAGATCTCGCCCTTTTTCACTTGAAATGAGATTCCCTTAACGGCCTCAAATGAGCCATACTGTTTACGCAGGTCCTGTACGTCTACAATCATTCCTCGATCTGATTAAACTTTGTTGAGATAAGATTCTAATTCTTCCATCATTCCTTTACTTCCCGCATATAACGCGCTTCGCTGGTGGAGCTCTGTTGGCTGTATATCAAGGATCCGCTCTTTTCCATTCGTCGCTTTCCCACCCGCAACCTCAATGATAAACGCAAACGGATTGCATTCATATAACAGGCGAAGTTTTCCCTTGGGCTTGTCCTTGGTAGTTGGATACATAAAGATACCACCCTTGATCAGGTTTCGGTGTAAGTCTGCCACCATACTGCCAATATATCGTTGGGTGTAAGGACCGCCATTCAATCTATCCTTTCCTTCACAAGCATCCACATAGTCCTGCACCTGTTTGGGATACTGAAGCATATTGCCATAATTGATGGAGTAGATCCTTCCGTACTCGGGGCATTGGATATTGGGGTGACTCAAAGAAAACTCTCCAATAGATGGATCCAATGTGAATCCGTTCACGCCCCTGCGTGTGGCATACACCAACATCGTAGAAGAACCATACACTACATATCCTGCAGCCACCTGTTGAATTCCCGGTTGCAGGAAATCTTCCTTCGTCACCGGTGTTCCCTTGGGGGTGACCCTTCTGAAAATGGAAAAAATGGTGCCGATGGATACGTTTACATCAATGTTCCCGCTTCCATCCAGCGGATCAAATAAACAAACGTATTTAGAGTTGTTACTTGCAGGGTCGTCAAAGGCGATGAAATCATCCAATTCCTCACTCCCAATACCTGCGCAACTGATACCGTGCCGCAACACCCCCATCAGCTGGTTGTTGGCAAACACATCCAGTTTCTTCACATCCTCCCCTTGCACATTGGTGGTACCCGCATCACCGAGAATATCTACGAGCCCGGCCTTGTTCACCTCCACGTTTACACGCTTGGATGCCAGTCCGATATCCCTCAATAAACTGGCCAGTTCACCAGTGGCATGTGGAAAGTCCCGCATCTGCTGGATGGTGAATTCATCTAAAGTCTGGATCTTCCTGTTGATCATATAAATTGTGGTCAACAAATGTAAGGTTTCCCGACCTTTGGGTCACAAATTTCGATTGATGAAAGTATTCAAGTTCGGCGGTGCAAGTGTGAACACCATTGAGAGAATCCAAAACCTGCCCACCATCCTTGCCCGTTTTTCCGGCCAACCCCTGCTGATCGTTGTTTCGGCCATGGGTAAAACCACTAACGCACTTGAAAAAGTTGCCGAGGCCTTCTATGCAGGCCACCAGCAGGAAGCCCTTGAGATGTTCCGGCAAGTGAAACGCACTCATGATGACCTCGTAAAATATCTCATCGTTCATAACGCATTGGCCACGGAAAGAATGCTGAACGACATCTATACCGAAGTGGAATGGTTGCTGCACGATAAACCCGTTCGTGATTACGATTATTACTATGACCAGATCGTATGCGTAGGTGAATTGATCTCCACCACCATCATCAGTGCTTTTCTTGCTGAATCCGGCATTGACAACAGCTGGGTGGATGTGAGGGATGTGTTCAGGACCGATGATAATTTCCGGGATGCAAATATCGATCTGGTATATACGGCAACACAAACCAAGGAGATCATAGAACCTCTCCTTACAGACCAGGGTATTGTGATCACCCAGGGTTTCATTGGATCTACAGACGAGAATGAAAGCACAACGCTGGGGCGGGAAGGGAGCGACTATACCGCTGCTGTTTTTGCCAACCTCCTTGATGCGGACAGCCTCACCATCTGGAAAGACGTGGAAGGGGTAATGAATGCAGATCCCAAGGCATTTCCTTCGGCTGAGATTATTCGCGAACTTAACTACGATGAAGTAATCGAGATGGCTTTTTACGGCGCACAGGTGATTCACCCGAAGACCATAAAGCCGCTACAAAACAAAAGCATCCCGCTATTGGTAAAGTGTTTCCTGAACGCAGACTTGCCGGGCACTATCATCCACAACAGTTCCGTCAAAGGCCTGCCACCCATAATAGTGGTTAAATCAGATCAGGTATTTATCGAGCTCCATACAAAAGACTTTTCTTTCATCGGTGATGAACCGATGAGCAACCTGTATGCGTTATTTGGCCAATGGCATATCAAGCCAAACCTTATTCAGTCGGGCGCGGTATCTGTACAACTGTGTATGGACAATAAACCAGAAAAGCTAGAGAAGTTTGCTGCTGCGGCGGCGGCGGCATTTGACGTGGATCTGGAAAAAGGCTTTACCCTGCTCTCTATAAGGCATTATAAAAAAGAATTGCTTGAAGGGATGACAGCCGGGAAGAAAATAAGACTGCTTCAGCAAACGCCCGAAATAGTGCAGGTACTACTAAATTCTAACAATTAGCAATTGACAATTGGCACTAGTATCTAAAGTCTAGTCTTCAGTTACCAGTGCCAATTGTTATTTGCTAATTATTAATTGTCAATTGCTAATAAAGTACATAGTCACCTTTAGAGGTAACCCCCACAACCGGAAGTTGCTTTGTGCCTTCGAAGAAATCAAACGCCTGTTTCATCGTTTTTTCAAATGCCTTGAGATCAGCATCGTCTTTCATCAGTTTATCCAGATACGCCATGCTCTTCGGATTGCTGAACTTAACCGGGAAAATGTGTACCGGGATAAAGTCTTGGCCTTGGTTACGTGCGTGGCTGGTCAGGATATATAACTCTTCGATCTGCGGATTGGTAATAGGGATGCAACCTTGCGTTACACAACTGCCGTGGATATAAATGTCACCACCGGGCGACATAGAATCAGCCAGAATTCTGTCCGCCGCATTGGGGTAATTCAGACCAAGTGAAAGATGGTATTGGCTGTTGGGTTTGAATTCATTGATATAGTAGAAACCTTCGGGTACCTGGTAATCACCTTCGATCCTCTTAGGTCCCAAGGTGCCGGCAAGTGCACAAACCTTGTAAGACTTGAAGAGTTTGTACTCTTCCTGGGGGTTAGATTTTACCCATACCTCCAGCTCGCTGTCATACTTAAAAGAACGGATATACACATATTTTGCAGGCCATGCCAGTTGCTTGGCTGCGAATTGTTTTTTCAGTGTATCTTCCTTGCGTCGAAAAACGTCAGCTACCCTTCCCTGTGATTTCTGGTAATCAATAAAGGAGCTCTGCGCGAGGAGTGCAGATGGTACGATAAAGAATAATATTGCAGCAAATACAATATACTTCATAAAAGGGACGTTGTGTAAAGATATACGCTTTCTCCGAAAAGAGAAAGCAAAGGCTCTTTTTATTTCAAAAGAACCGCAACCTTACCATTTCACTCACAAATTTCCTCTCTTTTCCTGCTCACGTTCAATGGCTTCAAACAAAGCTTTGAAATTCCCTTTGCCAAAACTCTTTGCGCCTTTACGTTGAATGATCTCAAAAAACATGGTAGGTCTGTCCTGGATCGGCTTGGAAAACAACTGCAGCAGATAGCCTTCATCGTCTCTGTCAACAAGAATACCAAGCTTTCTCAGCGGTGCCAGATCTTCATCGATCTTACCAACCCTATCGAGGAGATCATTATAATAAGAGTCGGGGACTTGAAGGAACTCCACTCCCCTGCTTTTCAGTTCGGTCACTGTATGAACGATGTCGCTGGTGGCCAGCGCCACGTGTTGAACGCCTTCGCCCTGGTAGAATTCCAAAAACTCTTCCACCTGTGATTTCTTTTTTCCTTCGGCGGGTTCATTGATCGGGAACTTCACGTAGCCGTTGCCGTTACTCATGACCTTACTCATGAGTGCAGAATACTCGGTTGAAATGTCTTTATCGTCAAAACTGAGGATATTCCGGAAGCCCATTACGTTTTCATAAAAGCTTACCCATGGATTCATCTGGTTCCATCCCACATTGCCTACGCAGTGATCAACATACATCAGTCCGGTGGATTCTGTTTTAAAATCAGTCTTGCGCCATGGCTGGTAACCCGGCATAAAAGCTCCATGATAATTTTTTCTTTCGATGAAATGATGTTCAACCTCTCCATAGGTATGGATGCCGCTGATCACGAACTCACCGTGTTCATCCTTCAGTACTTTAGGCTCCATACTGCTCTTGCCGCCTCTGGATGTGGTTTCTTTCCATGCGCTGGTGGCATCATCAACCCGCAGTGCGAGCACTTTCACGCCGTCTCCATGCTTGCTTACATGCTCCGCGATGGGTGTTCCCTGCCGGAGTGAAGCCGTGAACACAAAGGTTAATTTTTGCTGATTGACCACGAAGCTCAACCTGTCCCGCAAACCGGTCTCCGGACCTGCATATGCTAAAGGTTGAAAACCAAAGGCAGTCATATAATAATGTGATGCTTGTTTGGCATTGCCCACGTAAAATTCTACGTAGTCGGTACCCTGTAAGGGAAGAAAGTCATTCATGACAAAATCGTTGATGGCGCAAAGATAGGAAGACAATGTGGCAATGCGGTAATGCGGTAATGCGGCAATGATGGAAGCGCGGCCGTGCGTTGCCGGCCTGCGTAGAAAAACCCGGAGTGACTGCCGGCGCGCCGCAACGCATGGCGCGCCTTCCTACATTGCCACATTACCGCATTGCCACATTGCCTCATTTTCATATTGTCTTCCTATCTTTAACTAATGAAAATCGGTATTCTCGGCGGCGGTCAATTGGGTAGGATGCTGCTCCAGGAAGCTGCCAACTATCCTGTAGAAACCTGGGTCATGGAAAATGATCAGCACTGTCCGGCCGCTCATCTTTGCCATCATTTTATATTAGGCGATATCCGGGATTTTGATGCGGTCTATTCATTTGGTTTACAAGTGGATGCAATGACCATTGAAATAGAAAATGTAAATATCGAAGCGCTGGAGAAACTGGAGTCAGAAGGCAAACGCATCGTTCCCAAAACATCGGCTTTGCGCACCATCAAGAACAAGATCTTACAGAAAGAATATTATAAACACCACCAGATTCCCTCACCCGCTTTTCATGTTACGAAGCAACGCGCTGACCTTGGTAAGTATGAGGATTTCTTGCCCGCTGTGCATAAACTCGGCATGGGTGGATACGATGGAAAAGGTGTGCAAGTGATCAAAACGGCCGCTGAGATCGATAAGGGTTTTGATGCACCGAGCGTGTTGGAGAAAATGGTGAACATCCAAAAAGAGATCGCCATCACAGTGGCCATTGGGTCCAAAGGTGAACACGCCATCTATCCTCCGGTGGA
>REAQ01000313.1 GCA_004294195.1 Sphingobacteriales bacterium
AAAAATGACCTACAGCAGTTTTTACAATGACGCTGACACACCTTTACACCACACTCTCTTCCAGCACCCTAACCGTGCGGTCATAGATCCTGTCTACCGTTTCACCGTCTTTACCGATGCAAACCACACCGAGTTTCCCATACTGGGAAAGTGCCCCAATCAAATGGAACATCACCCCTTCCTGAGTGGCTGAATCATAGTGAAGATCATTACAAATAGCGATCTCTATGAGGTCATGCGGCGTCAATCCCCGGTAACGCTCGCTTTTAAGATTATCGGTGGCATAGTAACAACGGGTTTGTCCATTCGGCATATCATATCTGCCCGTGCTTGCATTATATTCTCCGTCCGTTAAAAACTGCAACATCAGGTAGGGATGGGTGGTGCCACCTTTTCTTAAGTTGATCTCAATGGCATAATGTTTCCAGGTATCTTGCTCTTTTATCGACAAGAAATCGATCGAAAATCTGCCCAAAGCACCGAGATCCGCCAACCGGTGCGCGATGGTTTGTCCCATCACACCAATGTCTTTGCAGTATGCATCAGTAGCTGGAAACCGTGCACCCAGAAATACCTGCCCAGACTCGCCACCCAATGCCTGATCGTGGGTAGATAATACATCCACCCGTCCCAAAGGATTGATACGGCACTGAACCGATGGGGAGGTCTTTACGGTACCATCCAAAAATGCCTCCACAATACCCTTCATGGAGGTGAATTTTTCCATGAACTGTTCATATTTCAAATCGTCAGCTACACACCGAAGGGTGTGGATCGATGAACGAATCCAGCTTTCGAGATTGCTGATCACCGGCGACTGTTGAAAAGAGAAGATCGCATTGCCTTCCCCACTAAAGCCTTCATCCATTTTGATCACGGCTTTCTGCAAGTCCGGGTTTCGCCTTTTCAACGCGGCAAGCGCCTGAATAACGTCTTGCTCATCCCGGAGGTTCTCCATTCCATCCGGAACAGGAATGCCACATTCCCGAAAAATCTCCCGGCTTCGGCTCTTGCTTCCGAGATGACAAAGATCAGGATCTGTGCCGTACACTGGAATCCCGAGCTGAACTGCCAGCGTTCGTTCCAATGGCGTAACATTGAAGCAGGCTAGGTGAGCCGTATGGTTTTCGGGTATGCATTGCCGTATGCGATGCAAAAGCCTCGGCCGCTCAATGATCTTCTCTGTGAGTGATCTGGGAGAAGCATCATAGCAACTGAGCAAAGTAAGTCGTTGACGCGCATGATAACTAGTGATGCCGGGAAGAAGATGAAGATAATAATCGATGATCACCGGATCTACCGGCATGGACGTAATATAGACCAGGCGAGTGTTTGGCATCCTCAACAACAACATGAGGCACAACAATCGCTCTTCGTAATACACATGGCCTTTCACTTTGGAAAGGATCTCTTGATCTAAGGTAAGACTGGGAACCACCACCACTGTTTTCTCTGCATGGTGTTGTGGAAACACTGCTTCAAACTGCGGCGCAAAATTTGCCTGCAGCCGTTTAAATGTGGCGAGTTCTTCCTGTGATCCTGCAGGAAACGGAAAAGCAGAAGAATGAAATTGCACGCGTGAGGTTTGGAGCCAAGATACAGGTTGTCAACTGTGTATTCTATGATCAAGATTGGCAATCCAGGCATACAGTAATACAGACATTCAGGAAATCTGAAGTTGGCAATCTGGGATTCAGGAGTAGACCGCCCTTTCGCGGGCATACCTGGATACCAAG
>REAQ01000191.1 GCA_004294195.1 Sphingobacteriales bacterium
CTCGCTGCCGATGCCGCCGTTACTGATGCTGCCGTCACTGTGCTTGTCGTTGCCAACATCCCCGCCTGGGTATGTGGTCACCACCTGCGGGGGAAGCACGTCCGACGGCGACATTATGTATTGATTGCAAAACACTTGATGAAATTCGTGAAAGACAAATGGGCTAATGCTCACCTCGCATTATATCGGTCGGTTTGCACCTTCACTGGCAGGGTGTTGCGTAGGCTCGGCAGCAGCTCCCCGACGAGGCGACCCACCTCTTTGGCGGTGAAGTCTGGTATGTTGCGGCTGATCTGAAAGGCCAATGGCAGGTCACAAAAAACATTCCCAGTGACATCAAAAAGCTGATGGAAGCCAATAAAGAAGCAGCCAAGTCAGCTGCTAAAGTGGAGGGCGATAAAAATGCTGCGCCTCCGGCAATTATTGTAGCTACATCTCCTACAGAACTCATCCAGACAAAAGGAGAACCCGTATGGAAGAAGATTGACAGCACGATTATCGAATTTGCAGAAAATACTGAAGATAATCTCTTCCGGGTTCAGGGAAGTTACTACGTCCTCAAATCTGGGCGCTGGTTCAAGAGCGGCGCACTTGCTTCAGGATGGACCTTCCTTCCTTCAGAAGAATTGTCAAATGAATTTGCGAAGATCAAATCCGGTTCTGAAAAAGATATCGTTCTCGCAAGTATTCCAGGTACTGTAGAATCAAGGGACGCCCTTTTGGATGCGCAAGTACCACAGACAGCTACCGTTGATAGGAAAACCGGTGGCAAAGACAAAAAAGCGACCTACGATGGCGCGCCTCAGTATGAAAAGATTGAGGGAACAGATCTGGAACTGGTAAAGAACGCTGACAAAACGGTTTTCCGGACCACAGCACCGGCACCTTCAGGTTCCGGAGCTTCCGCCGCGGATGCACCCCAATATTACATGGTTGACAATGGTATTTGGTATGTCAGCAGCAGCTCTGACGGTCCATGGTATGTTAGTGACCACAGACCCGCCTCGGTAGACAACATCCCTCCAACTTCATCTGCGTACAACACTAAATATGTTTATGTGTATGATGCTACACCCAGTGTGGTATATGTGGGATATACGCCAGGATATATGGGCAGTTATATCTACGGGCCTACAGTTGTTTACGGGACTGGTTTCTATTATCAACCCTGGTATGGTTCAATGTATTATCCGCACCATACAACATGGGGCTTCAATATGAACTATAACCCATGGACTGGATGGAGCATCGGATTTGGATTCACCAATGGCCCATTTCATTTCGGTTTTGGTACTGGAGGATTCAGTTTTGGGATGAGCTGGGGATTTGGAGGACCTATGTGGGGCTATCCCGGTTACGGGCACGGTTATTTTGGGCCACCAATGTATCGCCCACCTTGCTTCAATCCACATTATCCATGGTATGGATACAACCGGCCTGGATATAACAACCGGCCTGGAGGCGGTAACCGGCCTGGAAGTGGAAACATCAATTGGGGTGGCGGTAACCAAATCAATATTGGTGGCGATGTGAACATCAATATTGGTAACAATGTGGCTTCGGGCAACAATCTTTATAATAAAGCCAAGAACAGGGATAAAAGTATATCGTCTGGCGTTGGCAACAAAGATGTATCCAAAATGAATATGGGGAGCAGACCTGGTGCTCAAAACAATAATAAAGCCGGAACCGGGGGTACAAGACCCTCTACAGGCGGCAATGCCAATCCAGGATTCAACAACAATACCAGCAGACCCAATAAAGATGTAGGCAGACCAAGTACTAAGCCTAACAATGTTTTTGCGGATAAGGATGGCAATGTTTATCAAAAAGACAAAACCGGAAACATTCAGCAAAACAAGGGCGGCAACAACTGGAGTAAACCTTCACAACCTTCCACCGGTAACAGGTTACCCAACACAATGGACCAGCGTGACCGCGGAAATAACAGATCAAAGAATTATAACCAGGTGAGCAGGCCTTCGCCTTCAACTCGCCCTGCGCCTTCAACTCGCCCGGCACCTTCATCTAGGCCGGCACCAAGGCCCGCGCCTAGGCCGGCTCCCGGAGGCGCAAAGAAAAGATAGTTTTTTGTGATCAGTGGTTGTTATCACACGGCGCAATCTTTTGATTGCGCCTTTTTTTTTACATTGAGGGATGCTCAAATATATTGTGCTTGCCTTTCTGTTACCATTGTTTGGTTATGCCCAAAGGGTCACCATCCCAGCGGTGCCTTTTGAAAGGCAGGATATTCCGATCCACATTTCGCTGAAAAAACCTGCGGACAAGCATTTTGGCCTGGTACACCCAACTAACGGAAACGTATATGCGCTTCAGTGGCAGGGAGACAGTGCGGTATTTATTCCATCAGACCCCATCACCAAATTGCGGAAATGATGCCTGCTGCAGACTCACCCAGTCTATACAAACGTTCCGGCTTCATTCATCCCTTGTATACGCCTGACGGCTTAACGGTAACCGATGCGTTCCCTTCTAACCACGCGCATCAGCACGCTGTGTTCCACGCATGGACCCATACAAGATTCAAGGGCCACCATGTTGACTTCTGGAATCAACATAAGCTGGAAGGCACCGTAGGTGAGGCAAAGCATATCAGCACAACAACAGGCGCAGTGTATTCGGAAATGGTTACGAAACAAAATTATATCAGCTTAATAGACGGGGTGATCCTGAGTGAGGTGTGGGTGTTCAGGATCTACAATACCAAAAACAATAACCTTTTCGATTTAACCATCCGGCAGGAAAACATTACGAAAGACACCTTATTCCTTGACCAATACATCTATGGTGGTATGGCCTTCCGTGGAAGCGCGCAATGGGATCCACACAACAAAAAAGAATTCAGGCAGAAATGGAATGTGCTAACCAATGAGGGTATCAAAGACACTGCTGCTAACAATACTGCCGCAAAATGGGTTAGCGTTTCAGGATTGATCAATGATAAACCTGCATCAGCTACCGTGATCGGACACCCTTCTAATTATCGCTACCCACAGAAGATTCGTGTTCACCCAGACATGCCTTATTGGGTGTTTTCACCGGTGATCGACAAAGGATTCTTTATACCACCATCCGGAACATATTCTGCAGGTTATCGGTACCTGATCACCAGCCAGGATCCTTCTTCAGCATTGATCAACGCACTTACTGACGCGTGGTGAATGAATATTGACCTGAACCAAGTTCCATGCGAATAGCACCGCCCTCAAGCGAATACTTACTTGGAGACAATGGTTGTCCATCCATGAAAATCTGTTGACCTGTTAGTATCGGTAATACTACAGTTGCGGTGCTGTTAGGAGGAATTCGAAATCCATATGAATATCCACCTGCTTGCTTGCGCCATGTAGAATGTATTTTGCCAAATGGCGACTCGTAAACGGCATTGATACTATCTATGCGGGGAGATGGAACCGGGGCTAGCATAAAGTGTTTGAATCCGGGCTGGGAAGGATCATTATCGATGCCCGCCATTCTCCTGTACATCCACTCGCCAATAGCACCATACGCATAGTGATTGAAAGAGTTCATTCCCTTGTCCTGGAAAGACTTATCCGGACGAAGGCCATCCCATCGTTCCCAAATGGTAGTAGCACCCATCTTCACCGGATAGAGCCATGAAGGATAGGTTTCCTGTAACAAAAGATCATATGCAACACTATCATACCCAAACCGGCTCAATACATGACAAAGATACGGCGTGCCTAGAAAACCAGTAGAAAGATGATTCCCTCTGGCTTTGATATCCTGAACCAGGTATGCTGCCGACTGCTGACGAACCTGTTCCGGTAGAAGATCAAACATTAACGATAATACGTATGAAGTTTGTGATCCGGAATACACGCGCCCGGAAGCAGACACATACTCCTGTTGATAGACTTTCTTGATCCGTTGAAAGAGCGCATTGTAATAAGACTCGTCATCCTTCTTTCCCAAGATCACAGCCGCTTTTGCCAACAAACTGGTTGAGTATGCAAAAAAAGCTGTTGAGATCAGGTCTCTGTCCGTATGGCCATCCGCGGTAGTATGGTCAAACTCACCTGGATGATAATATAACCAGTCGCCAAATACACTTCCCCCTTTCCAGATCATGCTTTCACCGGAGCGATGATGCATATAGTCAACATACTTCTTCATTGAAGGATACTGCGTTGCAAGTAACATGGAGTCACCATAGCAATGGAAGATCGTCATCGGAGCAATCAAGGCTACATCACCCCAGCCAGCAGATACACCGTTTCCCCGTAGCACATCCGGCACTACAAAGGGCACACCACCATCAGCATGTTGATCAGCAGCAACATCTTTCAGCAATTTTGTAAAGAAAGAGGCAATGTCATAGTTGAAGGATGCGGTACGGATAAACGCCTGTGCATCACCCGTCCAACCCAATCGCTCATCTCTCTGCGGACAGTCCGTAGGTACGTCCAGAAAATTTCCTTTCTGTCCCCACTGGATATTGTGTTGCAGCTGATTTAACCCTGCATGAGATGTTTCGATGGATCCGGCAGAGCGCATGTCTGAATGAATCACTACGCCTGTAAGATCGTCAGGGATTGGCTGGTTCGGAAAGCCTTCCAGCATAACATAACGGAAACCCATAAACGTAAAATGAGGTTCATAGATCTCCTCCCCTTTTCCCGCAGTGGTATACTGCAGCAATTGCTTTGCCGCCCGGAGATTCTCTGTGTAAAAATTTCCATCTTTGTCAAGTACTTCTGCGTGGTGGATCTTTATGACGCTACCTTTCGGCGCTTTGACGCGTATTCGTATCCACCCCACCATATTCTGTCCCATATCGGCAACCAACTCTCCTTTGGGTGTCCTGAATACTTTCACAGGTTTGATCTCTTCAATGCTGCGAACGGCTTCTCCCTCCTGTGTGATTAGTTTCTGTTCTGTTTTATCCGATAGGCTCACGTTCCACCATGCCGCATCATTGAATGATGCATTACTCCAGTTATTCATTTCCATTCCTGCATCATACACTTCACCATCATAAATACCAGCGAAACGGATCGGGCCTTTATCGGTACCCTTCCATGTTTCATCTGTTCCGATGTCAGCCGTACTTCCATCATTGTAAACAATATGAAGAAAAGCAAGCAATCCTAATTTCTTACCATACAGGTTTCGGTTATCACCCCATCCGAGGGTGCCACGGTACCACCCCTCAGCGAGGATGGCTCCAGCAGTGTTTTCTCCCTGGGCCAACAAAGTGGTGACATCATATACCTGATACTGCAATCGATTGTTGTAAGACGTCCATCCCGGCGTGAACAATTGATCCGTGACCGGCTTCCCATTCAGGTAAAAACGGTAAAGTCCCCTTGCAGTGGCCATCAGTCTTGCCGACTTGATTTTCTTTTGCAGCTTGAACATTTTTCGGGTATAAACGGGTGCTAAACTTTCTTTTGCAGAAAAGGATTTTTCCGGTTCAATCCATTTCGCCTTCCAGCTCATTTGCATCATCCCGGTTTCAAAAGATGCAGGCTCACTCCAACTGCTCTGGTTTCCTTTGTTATCCCAAACCCTGACTTGCCATTTGTATGGCGTGAGTGGTTCAAGTGCCGGACCAGCATAGGTGAGGAGGTGCGATTGTCCGGTATTCATTTTTCCAGAGGCCCAGCTGGTTTTGGGACTTGTCACCCTGATCTCATAGGCGACTTGCATAACACTGCGCTCAGTATGGCTGATCTTCCAACTGAAACGCGGCCGTGCCGCATCGATGCCAACAGGATTGTATTTGTATTCCGTACGAAGATCGTAAGCATAAAAACTGATCTTCTGTGCATGACTTTGAAGTACAAGAAACAGGAAGAATGCAAGCAGTTGGATGGGGCGCATAGAATGGCAGGTTAATCGTTAGTGGTTATTAAGTTAATGGTAATTTCATTAACCTAAACCCTACCCCCAAACCCTACCACTAGAATTTCTCTTGCCAGGCCAACATCCCCCCCGTCAGGTTGATGACATTGGTGAATCCCATCGTCTCTAACATCATACAAGCCTGACCACTCCGGTTGCCGCTGCGGCAATAGATGATGAGTTCCTGGTCTTTCATTGCTTCCAGCCAATGTTAAACTCGGCATTTTCAAACGATTCACGTACATCTACTAGATTCAATTGCTCATCTGCGTCCAGTCTTGTTTTCAATTCTTCCGGCGTGATGGTCTTCATGATGATTCTTTTAAAATTCTTGTTGTATAGTGGATGGAGGAGGAAGGGAATCCGTTCGCTCGGGTTTATTCACGCTTAGCCTTACATCCATCATTTGTCCCATCCTGATCAGGTTCAGCTTGCGCTGGTCGTTGAAACGGGGTGGATTCTGCCAATATACAAAACTCGCAGAAGTATCTCTTACATCAGGATCCGGTAAAACAACCCCCAGCCCGATGCCGTTTGCTTCCATTAACGTAACTGCTTCCAGATAGGGCATTCCGATGAGATCCGGAACAGGGATGAGCTCATTACCAATACCTGCTCCCAATACCAGTGCAATGGTGCTTCCCATGGCAATCTTCGTTCCCGGCCTGATGGTTTGGTTGTTAAATACCTGGTCCTTCACTGCATTTTTGGCAATATCCGGGACATAGCTGGTATCCCCCAGTTTAAGCCCTTTTGCTCTCAGTTCCAATTCAGCATTCCTGAAACTCATACCCACCAGATTAGGCATATCGATGAGCGGTGCAATAGCCCTGTTGATAGTGAGATAAACTGTTCGGTTAACCTTCACCGTTGCATCCGGTTCAGGGAATTGTTTGATCACCTGAAGGGGCGGCGTAGTATCCTGAAATAAGGAATCTTGTATAATGACCTCAAATCCCTGCTTTTCCAAAAACTGTGTAGCATCTTCCAGCTTCTTCCCTTTTACATCGGGCACACGCAGGTATTCTCCGTGGTTGGTCCAGAAATTCAGGGTCTGCAAAAACAGGAACACGATCACAACTGTTGCCAGTATACCCAGCAGGATATTCAGGGCTAATGATTTAGGCAGTTTGATACCGTTCAAGGGAATTAAATTTTGTTGTTCAATGCTTCATCAATCAATGCGCCGTAAAACCCTTTGAGATCCCAACCATTGGCCCTCACCTGTTGCGGCACAATGCTGGCCTCACTCTGGCCAGGTACTGTATTGATCTCAAGCAAATAGGGTTGCCCCGCCTCTGCATTAAAAATAAAGTCCATCCGCACGATACCCCTACAATTGAAAATTTCATATACCCGCCTGGCAGTAGACCTGACTTTCTCTGCAGTTTCCTCATCACAGGGTGCGGGCGTGATTTCCTTCGACTTCCCTTCATACTTAGCTTCGTAGTCAAAGAATTCATTTTCTGCGAGGATCTCCGTAAATGGCAAGGTGATGATTTTTCCATTGCTCCTGAATACACCAATCGTGAATTCCCGTCCACTAATGAACTCCTCTACCAACACCTGATCATCTTCATGAAATGCCTTCTCCAACGCAGCTTCCAGTTCCTCTGCATGGTTAACCTTACTCATGCCGATGCTTGAGCCCCCGTTGTTGGGCTTTACAAATACCGGTAACTTTACCTGCGCCAATACATCTTGTGCGCTGAGTGGCGCATGCCTGAATAGATGCAGCGACTTCGCCACATGAATGCCACCAAAGGCAGCCACTGCAACCGTGTATCGTTTGTTAAATGTTAGTGCCGATGTAGCCGCATCACAGGAGGTGTATGGCAAACCAACCATATCAAAATATCCCTGCAATTTTCCGTCTTCACCCGGTGTACCGTGAATGCCGATCAATACTGCATCAAAGTTGATCTTTCGTCCATCTATGTTCAATGAAAAATCATTCCGGTCAACCAGATAGGCCTGGCCATCAGCGCCCGGATGAAACCATCGCTCCGGTGTGATATCTATCCTAAATACATTGTAACGTTCTGTATCAATATTATTCTGAATGGTAATAGCAGACTTATAGGAGATGACTGCTTCACCGGAATAGCCTCCGGTCACAAATGCGATGATCGGTTTTTTTTGCATGAATATTTGAATCTAAATTAAACTACCGTTCCACACTTTCGCCTTATTCCAAGCCTTGATTGCCGGAGTCCAACACAAACTTCCACTTCCCATCTTTTTTTTTCCAGATGGTAACATAAGATCCTTTCTGGATGTTGACACTATCCTTCAATTCGTAAACACCATATGTGTATCCCAGCTCTCCGGAGGCCGCGACATCACCACCCATGGGTTCCCAGGTTAGTACCACAGCCGAGTCATTCATATTCGTAATATACTCAATGGCAGGAGCACCCCGAAGCGGCATGGAGTTATCCCGCATCATAACGCCATCGTCTTCAATAAACTCCATAAAAGCTTTACGCATACCATTCGTTTTACTGAAGTCAGAAAACGCCTGATCAGTACGCTGAAGTTCCTGGATCAACAGGTTGGGGTTGGTTTCCTCCTTCTTGTCGAAATACCGGCACGAGACCATGGCCAGCAGCAGTAAAAGGATATAGTGCGATTTATGCATAATGTTCTGCCCTGGCAGTAAAGCTACACCTCAAATGTGCAGCTTCTCTTTTTTAGCCATCAGTTCATCAACCGTTTCTTTATACATGTCATCCGGAACACAGCAGTCTACCGGGCAAACAGCTGCACACTGAGGCTCTTCATGGAAGCCCTGGCACTCTGTACATTTATTGGGAACGATGTAATACGTATCTACGCTGATCGGAGCATTCTTGGTATCCGCATCTATCAAAGAACCATCCAGGAGGGCAAAGTTTCCCTTTACGGTTGTGCCATCAGCGATGGCCCATTCTACGCCACCTTCATAAATTGCATTATTGGGACATTCGGGTTCACAAGCACCACAATTGATACATTCTTCCGTGATTTTAATAGCCATACGTTTAATGGATTTTTTAACGGGTCAACAAGGTTTACATTTGCCCTCTAAAGGTAGTGATTCTAATAAATTATATCGATGAATTTACAAGTTCGATTGAATTTACTGTCTCGTCTCAGAAACCATTTATCTTCTGACCACGAGGCCTGGCTGGAAGCAAAGGAAAAAGCCGCATACCAGAACAGCTGGTTCCTCCCTCCGTTCATTGATCTTCAGGTGAGTCAAGTTTGCCGATATATGCTGGACGCAACTGTCTTGCAGGAGGTGGTAAACAAATACGGGCTTCCTGACCTGCAAGCCGCTCCCAAAAGCATCGGCCTGGTCATGGCCGGAAACATCCCCCTGGTAGGATTTCACGATATGCTCTGCATCTTTTTGAGTGGCCACAGCCAGGTGATCAAACCCTCTTCCAAAGATGAGGTGCTGATCCGCTTCATTGTTGACTTTATGATCAAAGAGGAACCAACGGTTGCAACCATGATCCGGTTCAGTGAACAACTTAAAGGTTGTGACGCATACATCGCTACAGGCTCCAATCACTCCGCCAGGTATTTTGAACAGTATTTCGGAAAGTATCCGCACATCATCCGGAAAAACCGGACGTCTATCGCTATCCTTGACGGCAAAGAAACCAAAGAAGAACTTGATCTTCTGGCCGATGATATTCAACTATATTTTGGACTCGGTTGCAGGAATGTTACACAGGTATGGGTACCCGAAAACTATGATTTTCAACCCTTGCTGGAAGCACTGAAGAAATACGACTACCTGATGGACCAGCACAAATACAAACACAATTATGACTATGTACTAACCATTAACATGATGAACAGGGAGGCGTATATGACCAATGGGTCCATTGTACTTAGCCCAAACAAGTCTGCGTTTTCCGGCATCAGCAACCTGAACTATGCAAACTATAAGGATCTGGAGGAACTCATTTCCACCCTAGATCCGGATACCCTGCAAGTGATCACGGGTCATGGTTTTACCCCTTTCGGGAAAGCCCAGTGCCCGAGCTTTTTTGACTATGCCGATGGGGTGGATACTTTACAGTTTTTGGTAAAACTGTAGGGTGAGGGTTTAGGGTGAGGGTGTAGCGGGGGATCTAAACCCTCACCCTACGCCCTCACCCTGGATCTCTGGCCTCATCTACGAAGTTCTTACTATATTTTTTGTTAAATGGTTCCTGCGGTAAACTGAAATTCCGTCAGGTTTGTTTGTTTTGTATGGTAAGGGCACATAATTTGTCCTATACCTCTGATATTAATTGATAAAGATTACCTTATAACCTATTCATAATAGAAGTCAAGATGAAAATTAAACAGATCCTTACCGTAGTGTTATTGAGTGCCGGCACAACGCTTGGTACCCTGTTCACTTACAATTACTTTTCAGCTAAATCCACATCAGCCTCTGCTGAACTGGGAAAGATGCCTGTAAACTATGCAGGAATTTTTGACAGTAACAAGACTTTTGGGGAGCCGCCAACAGATTTCAGCCAGGCTTCACAGTCTTCCGTACCAGCCGTGGTCCATATTACCACAGTGATCAAGGGAAACGCTACGAACCTTCGGAAAAGTCCATTCTCCGACTTGTTCGGGGATGATTTTGATGATTTCTTTGGCGGCCCCAATATGCGTTCCATGCCGCAGCGCGCGAGTGGTTCCGGCGTCATCATCAGTGAAGATGGATACATCGTCACCAACAATCACGTGATTGATGAAGCGTCTGAGATCAAGGTAACGCTAAGCAATAAAAAATCATACACCGCTAAATTGATTGGCGCAGATCCAAGCAGTGATCTGGCCATGCTGAAGATTGAGGAGAAAAGCCTGCCATATATCGTTTACGGCAACTCAGACCAGGTGAAAGTTGGTCAGTGGGTATTGGCCGTTGGATACCCTCTCAACCTTGAAACCACCGTAACTGCAGGTATCGTCAGTGCCAAGGCGCGTTCCCTCGGACTGAATGCCCGGAAAAGCAATTCACCTATCGAAAGCTTCATACAGACAGATGCTGCTGTTAACCAGGGTAACTCTGGTGGCGCGCTGATCAACACCAACGGTGAACTGGTAGGTATCGTTTCTGCCATCGCTTCTCCTACGGGGGCCTATGCAGGCTATTCTTACGCCATTCCGGTTAACATCGTCAAAAAGATCATCAATGACCTGTTGAAGTTTGGTACGGTTCAACGTGCCTATATAGGTATCTCGTACTTGCCAGATAATGTCCCGGATTCTGAAAAGGAAAAGATTGGCTTTAAAGATGGCATCGGCGTTTATGTTCGGGAAGTGTCAAAAGACGGAGCTGCTGCTAATTCAGGCATTCAACCAGGTGACTACATCACCAGGATCAATAATGTAAAAGTTGTTTCCGGCAGCGAAATGGTGGAACAGATCGCCAGTTATAAACCCGGCGACAAAGTAACCCTTACCTATCAGCGTAATGGAAAGGATTTCAATGCCAATTTGGTGCTGAAAAACATCTCAGGGTCTTATGATGTGGTGAAAAACAACGCTACTGATGCACTGGGTGCTGATTTTGAATCCCTTACCCCGGCCAAAGCCAAAGAGTATGGCTTCAAAGGCGGTGTCATTGTGAAGAAGATCAAGCAGAGTGGCGCTATAGACAGCCAGACCCGTATGCGCGATGGCTTCATTATTCTGAAGGCAAATGGAAAGGACGTACTTAACATGAATGAGCTGGCCGATGCCATCACCCGAAGCAACGGAAGACTGGAACTTTCCGGGTTCTATCCGGGGTATGATGGAGCGTACGACTACCAGATCGACCTTCGCTGATACCCATAAAAGTTATCCCCAAAAAGACGAAGTAAGCATTACTTCGTCTTTTTTATACACATACATATGGATTTTCAGCCTAATACGTATAAATACCTACTTTACTTAGTAATTTTACATGATTCACGGAAAGTGGTATAGGATTACTCAATCGGTTAACATATTTTTGTAATCTCTTTGTGAGCCCGTACAACTTTCCCCAATTCCATTATCTTATATAAAACACGGGTCACTTAATTAGAATTCCATCCCTTGAATGCCTCTTGTGTCTTGTTTAGATTCCATATCCGGATCTATCAACCCTTTAATGTTAATCCACAATGCCCGGAATTCTTAAGAGTTTTACAAAGATCACTTCAAGGTGGATCATTTTCTTCCTTGAACAGATGTTAGCCTTCAGTGCGTTTCTGAGTTCATTACTGATCATCAGTAGTGTCACACACAGGGATATCACTGACATGCGCTCCTTCTTCCTCCTTTTGGCCATCAACGTTGTACCTACCACCACTGGTATGATGATCTTCCAGACTCATGCTGGCATCATCAGGTACTCTGAAATGAAGGACATCTACACAGTTCTCAAGTTCGCATTTATTCAGTTGGGTGTATGGTTGCTTCTGTATCCATTCACTTCAAACCTCTTCGCAAATATTCAGGCTCCGTTGATGACGCTGATGATCAACTTTGCCCTGGTTTCCCTGTTTCTTATCGCGTTCAGACTTCTTGTTAAGGAAGTGTACGCGCGAGGACTGAAAGGCTGGAGCCAGAAAGAGCGTGTACTCATCTATGGTGCAGGCAACATCGGCATTGCAACAAAGAATGCTGTGGAACTGGACAGCAGGAGCGGCAAAAAGCTTTTTGCGTTTATTGATGATGATCCTACTAAGATCGGCAAGAGCCTTTGCGGTACGCCCATCGTATCAGGCAACCTGGTTAACATAGCCAACTATATCAAAAAGCACGCCATAAAAGAGGTGATCATTGCCACCAACCTTCCCCTTGAAAAGAAGGCGGGCCTTACACCTTTGTGTGCTGAACTGAATATAAAGCTGAGCTCGGTTCCTCCATTGCACCAATGGACCAATGGTGGGTTCAGTGTTAAGCAACTGAAAGAAGTAACCATTGAATCACTGCTTGAAAGAGATGTGATCCAGGTATTGAACGAGAAATCAGTAAAAGAATTTGAAGACGCAGTGATACTGGTAACCGGCGCTGCAGGAAGCATCGGCTCTGAAATCTGCAGGCAACTATGTAAGTATGATCTGAAGAGACTGATCCTGCTTGGTCAGTCCGAGACTGGATTGCATGATATCATGCATGAACTACATGACAAGTATGATTCAGTTGATTTCTGCATGGAGTTGGCGAACATCCGGGATGAGCAGCGCATCAGCAACATCATGCAATATTATAAGCCGCAGTATGTTTTCCATGCAGCAGCTTACAAACACGTGCCGATCCTCGAGTACTTCCCAACAGAAGTAGTGCTTACTAATGTGAAGGGTACACGTAACCTTGCAGATGCGGCACTCGCAGCACATGAATTCTGGTAACGGAACACAGTTCATCACTACCAGGTTTGGTAACGTACTTGGATCAAATGGTTCAGTTGTGCCTTTGTTTAAAAAGCAGATTGAGCAAGGTGGCCCAGTAACGGTTACGCACCCGGAAATAACAAGGTATTTTATGACCATTCCCGAAGCCAGTAACCTCGTATTGGAAGCCGGTGTGATGGGCAATGGCGGTGAGATCTACATATTTGATATGGGTAAGCCAGTGAAGATCGTGGACCTCGCAACGAAGATGATTGAACTGTCAGGTATGCGTCCTGGTGAAGACATTAAGATCGTCTTCCAGGGATTAAGGCCCGGCGAGAAAATGTATGAAGAGTTGTTCAAAGAGAACGAGAACCTCGTAAGCACTCACCATCCAAAGATCATGAAGGCAAGGCGTTGTGATGTGGATGCAAGTTTCCAGGATGAACTTCTGTTCCTTGTTGACCTTGCACAGCAACTTAAATCCAGCAGCTTGCGCAAGCAGATCGGTAAGATTGTACCAGAATACAAATACGAAAAACAGGACAACGGTTCCGTAAGAATTGTTCGCACGGGAACCAAACAACCTGAAGATGATAAGATCTGGAAAACCAACTAAGTGATCAGTGATTAACTAATCACTGATTGGATAACACCCACAATTCGTTTAAGGTCTTTGCTTTCCAGGCTCGATCCACTTGGAAGGCAAAGGCCTTTTGCAAATAAAGTTTCTGAAAGTCTGCTTCCGTAATATGGGCTATCTGCAAATACGGGTTGCATATGTAGGGGCTTCCACAAAGGCCTGCTCTCAATGTTCTCAGCTTCTAATGCCAGCCGGATGTTCTCCCTGGTTACCCCGTTGGTCAGTGTTGGCTCCACTACTATACAAGTCAACCATCGGTTAGAAAAATGCCCTTCCGGCTCATGCAAAAATTGAAAGCCCGGAACGTTCTCAAACGCAGATACATAAAATGCATGGTTCTCCCTTCTCTTTGCTACCCGCTGGGGTAACACTTCCATTTGTCCGCGGCCAATACCCGCAAGAACATTGCTTAATCTATAGTTGTATCCAATATGACTATGTTGATAATGTGGTGCCGGATCACGGGCCTGGGTAGCCAAAAATCTGGCTTTCTGAATGGCTGCTCCGTCTTGCCCTACTAATGCACCGCCGCCACTTGTGGTGATGATCTTATTGCCATTAAAAGACAATACACCAAACGCTCCAAAACTGCCGCAGGCTTTCCCCTTATACGCAGAGCCCAGTGCCTCCGCAGCATCTTCTATCACTGCTATTCCAAACTCTGTTGCAATAGCCTGTATCTCGTCCATTTTTGCCGGCATTCCGTAAAGATGGACAGCAATGATAGCCTTAGGTTTTTTGCCATTTCG
>REAQ01000192.1 GCA_004294195.1 Sphingobacteriales bacterium
ATCTGTAATCATAATATTTTATACTTGTCAGTTATTCAAAAATTTGGTGCAACTGTTTTACCAGCTTGCTTTTTTCACTCCCGGGATCTTACCCATAAGCGCCATATCACGGAAGGTTACCCTGGATACGCCAAAGTAGCGCATGTATCCGCGAGGACGGCCCGTGAGTTGGCACCTGTTGTGCAGGCGAACTTTAGAAGAGTTCTTCGGCAGTTGATCCAGGGCAGACCAATCACCGGCAGCTTTCAGCGCAGCACGCTTCTCAGCATACTTCTCAACCATTTTCTGCCTTTTCAGTTCCCTGGCCTTTACTGATGTTTTAGCCATTGTTCGTTTTTATTTTGTGTTTAGACTTTCTCTTTTTTCGCATCCCTGAATGGCATACCCAACTCTTTAAGGAGCTCGTACGCTTCTTCATTGGTCTGGGCTGTAGTCACAAAGGTGATGTCCATACCAGTGATCTTGCTCGTTTTGTCGATATCGATCTCAGGGAAAATGATCTGCTCAGTGATGCCGAGGGTATAGTTACCACGACCATCAAACGCTTTTTCATTTACACCTTTGAAGTCACGAACGCGGGGCAGTGATGCAGCGAGCAGCCTGTCCAGGAATTCGTACATCTTCACACCCCTGAGGGTTACACGGGCGCCGATGGGCATACCCTTACGAAGTTTGAAGTTCGAGATATCTTTCTTAGACATCGTTGGAACAGCTTTCTGACCAGTGATGGTTGTCAGCTCTTCTACGGTGATGTCAATGAGCTTTTTGTCAGCCACCGCACCATTCACACCCCTGTTGAGGCAGATCTTGGTGAGTTTAGGTGTCTGCATTACGCTTTTATAGTTGAACTTCTTTTGCAGTGCAGGCACCACGTCATCCTGGTACTTCTTCTGCAATCTCGGCGTATATGTTGCTGTTTTCATTATTTAATGACCTCCCCTGATTTTTTAGAAACACGTACTAATTTGCCATTCTCGCGGGTACGTTTAACCTTGGTGGGTTCGCCCTTCTTCGCATCCCACAGCATAACATTGCTTATGGCCATAGGCGCTTCTTTTTTCACCAGTCCACCTTTGGTATTCTGTGCTGAAGGCTTGGTGTGGCGGGTAACGATGTTAGCACCTTCCACCAGGATCTTCGCTTCATCCGGATATACTTCCAGTACCGTGCGAGGTTTTTTCAGATCCTTATCATCACCGGTGATCACCACTACGGCGTCACCTTTTTTGATATTGAACTTGGCTTTGAATCTGTTGCTCATGATTGACTATTGTTTTATTCTCCTGCGAGAATGGATTGTTTGTTGATTAAAGTACTTCAGGGGCCAGAGAGATGATTTTCATGTAACCCTTGTCCCTGAGTTCCCTGGCCACAGGGCCAAAGATGCGTGTTCCACGAGGCTCGTCAGACTGGTTCAACAATACCACCGCGTTGTCATCAAAACGGATATAGGAACCGTCTTTCCTGCGCAGCTTGTTCTTTGTACGAACAATAACTGCCTTGGTTACTGTACCCTTCTTGATACCACCTGCGGGGATCGCATCCTTTACGGTAACAACGATCTTGTCACCGATCCTGGCGTAATCCTGACCACTGTTTCCGAGTACACGGATACAGAGAACCTCTTTGGCGCCGCTGTTATCAGCTACGTTGAGCCTGCTTTCCTGCTGAATCATTTTTTTATACTTTGTGTCCCTTGCCGGGACAATTAACACAATTATATTCTGTGGCCTTACTGCCGGATTATTTCGCTTTCTCCACAATCTCCACCAGCGTCCAACGCTTCGTCTTGCTCAGCGGACGTGTTTCCATGATCTTCACAACATCGCCAGGTCCTGCTTCACTCTTCTCATCATGCGCATGAAACTTGGTGGTCTTTTTTACGAACTTTCCGTAGATGGGATGTTTTACTTTCCTCTCCACAGCAACGGTAATGGTTTTGGTCATCTTGTTGCTGCTGACCACCCCGGTCTTCGTTTTACGTAATTTTCTTTCAGACATTTTTGATCTTTTAGCTTTTCCGGCCGTTGTTAACAGCCTCAATTTTTATTAATGGTCCGGCTATCCTTACTTCCGCTTGGTCAATTCAGTTTTCAGCCTGGCAATATCCTTGCGAAGTTGCCTTAAAGTCATGGGATTCTCCAATGGAGAAATACCATGAGCAAACTGCAGCTTTTTCATACGCTGCTCGTCTTCCTGGATCCTCGCTTTGAGGTCCTGCTCGTTCATACCCGCGAGGCTGTTCAGAAATTCGATCTTCTTTGACATCTTATTCAGTTGTTTTCGATGATTAATTAAGCATCCCGACGGATGATGAACTTCGTTTTGATCGGAAGCTTCGCTGCTGCCAGCTCCATCGCTTCTTTTGCCACCTGCGCCGTAACGCCATCGGCTTCAAAAATGATCCTTCCTGGTTCCACAACAGCTGCCCAATATTCGGGGTTACCTTTACCCTTACCCATCCTTACTTCGGCTGGCTTACGGGTGATCGGCTTGTCCGGGAATACCCTGATCCACACATTACCTTCACGCTTCATGGCACGGGTCATCGCCTGGCGAGCTGCCTCGATCTGGCGGTTTGTGAGCCAGATGGGCTCAAGTGCCTTCAGGCCAAAGGTTCCGAAAGACAGCGTGGTGCCTCTTTTGGCTACCTCCCTGATCCTGCCTTTCTGCGCCTTCCTGTGCTTAGTTCTTTTCGGTTGTAACATGATCTATTGATTGTGATCTTAGTTCTTTAATTTTTTAATCTAAACCCTCACCCTAATCCCTCACCCTATCTCTTATTATCTCTCCTATCACCACCACGCCTGTCTCCGCCACCGCCACCACGGTTGTCGCGGCCACCACGGTCTGCACGGTCACCGCCGCGGTCATCACGCCTTTCTCTCCTGTCTGTCACCTCGCTCTTACCTCCAATGAAATTCGGATTCAGGTCGCGCTTAGCCAGTACTTCACCTTTACAGATCCATACCTTGATACCGATCTTACCATATACCGTCAGTGCAAACACTGATGCATAATCAATATCCATACGAAAAGTATGCAATGGAACACGGCCGGATTTGATCTCTTCTGTACGCGCGATCTCAGCACCACCCAAACGGCCGGCAACTTTGATCTTGATTCCCTCTGCACCCATACGGAGTGAAGAGGCGATCGCCATTTTGATGGCACGCTTATAGTTGATACGGTTCTCAATTTGCTTCGCGATGGTATCCCCAACAATGTTGGCATCCAGTTCAGGACGGCGGATCTCCAGGATGTTAATCTGCACATCATCTTTACCGGTAAGCTTCTTCAGCTCTTCTTTGATACGATCAACCTCATTACCGCCTTTACCAATGATGATACCAGGCTTAGACGTATGGATGGTTACGATGAGTTTGTTCAATGTCCGCTCAATAACGATCTTGGCGATTCCACCTTTGTTGATACGGGCAGTCAGGTACGTGCGGATCTTATGATCTTCGATGAGCTTCACGGAATAATCCTTCTTATTACCGTACCAGTTGCTCTCCCATCCACGGATGATACCTAGCCTGTTACCAATTGGATTCGTTTTCTGACCCATGTATAGATTTTGAAAATGTTATTTATTGTTTGGTATCTACGATCACAGTTACATGATTGCTGCGCTTACGCATCCTGTAGGCACGTCCCTGCGGGGCAGGCAACATGCGCTTGATAGTCCTTGCACCGTCAACGAAGATCGTCTTCACCACCAGACCACTCACATCACTTCCGTCATTCTTCTGTCTCCAGTTGCTCACGGCAGACATAACGAGTTTACGCAAAGGGGTTGCACTGTGTTGCGGATGGTGCTCGAGAAGCGCTACCGCCTTCTCTACGTCCATGCCACGGATCTCATCAGCCAGCAAACGCATCTTGCGGGGTGATGTAGGATAATTTCTAAGTTTTGCTACAGCTTCCATGTTTTCAATTCGTTTATGATATCCCTTTCGGGTCTTTATTATACTTTCTTGCTGGAATGTCCTTTAAAGTTCCTCGTAGGTGCAAATTCTCCAAGCTTGTGACCTACCATGAATTCCGTCACATACACAGGAATGAATTTGTTTCCATTATGCACAGCAAAAGTGTGACCTACGAAATCCGGGATGATCGTGCTGCGCCTGCTCCAGGTTTTCACAACGCCCCTTTTGGATTTGCCTTCATTCATCCCCACGATCTTCTTTTCGAGTTTCGTGCTTACGTAAGGACCTTTTTTTATTGAACGAGCCATATTATGCTAATGTGTTAATTAGTTAATGCGGTAATGCGGTAATTATTTTGCTAGTTTTTTACCATTCTTCCTTTGCAGGATCAGCTTATCGCTACCCTTACCCCTTGTCCTGGTTTTTTCACCTTTGGCGTACTTACCAGTACGGCTCCTTGGGTGACCACCCGAAGACTTACCTTCACCACCACCCATCGGGTGATCTACAGGGTTCATCGCTACACCACGGTTACGAGGGCGAATACCTTTCCACCTGTTCCTGCCCGCCTTACCCATGCTCTCCAGGTTATGATCAGAGTTAGACACCACACCAACTGTTGCGAAACAATTGATCAGCACTTTCCTCAACTCGCCAGAAGGCATTTTCAACACCGCATATTTCTCTTCCTTGTTGGTCAACTGTGCAGATGCACCTGCGCTGCGGGAGATCTTACCACCCTGCCCAGGCTGCATTTCAATGTTGTGCACATTGGTACCCAAAGGCATGAACTTCAACATCAATGCATTTCCGATCTCAGGGACAACGCTGTCACCACTGATAACGGTCATGCCTACCTGAAGACCCTGCGGTGCCAGGATATATCTCTTCTCACCATCGACATAATTCAACAGCGCGATAAACGCAGTCCTGTTAGGATCATACTCGATAGTTGCTACCGTTGCGGGAACATTCTTCTTGTCACGCTTGAAATCAACCAGCCGATACATGTTCTTGTTACCACCACCGATGTAACGCATAGCCCTACGACCCTGCGAGTTACGGCCACCGGTTCCGGACTTCTTCTCCACCAGACTTTTTTCAGGCGTGTCTGTGGTGATCTCTGCGTATGCGTTACCAATCCTCCAGCGCGTACCTGCCGTGATTGGTTTAAATTTCCTTAGTGCCATAATTTATTGCAATGTTTGCGGCCTTGCCGGCCATTCTTTAAATATTTGAATACAGATCGATGCTCTCTCCTTCAGCAACAGTTACGTATGCTTTCTTATAAGAGGGCTTACGACCCTGTACATAACCTTTCTTCGTGAAACGGCTCTTGTTCTTTGCAGGAACCACTACCGTTCTTACATCGTCAACACTCACACCATAGAATTTCTCTACAGCAGTCTTGATCTCGAGTTTGTTGGAATCTTTTGACACGCGAAAAGCAAATGTCCTGCGCTTCTCCTGAAGTGCGTTAGCCTTCTCAGTAAGGATCGGCTTAATCAGTACGTCGTTCAGTTTCATTGTTTATGCTTTTATGATTACGCAGTTACCGCGTTATCTTCTTCAGTGAAAATTTTGGCTGCACTCTCCGTGAACACCAGTACATCAGCGTTAACCAGATCATAGGTATTCAAGTCAGTCAACATGGTTGTCAACACAGAAGGAATATTCCTAGAGCTGATATACACATTGTCATTGTACTCAGGGATCACCACCACCGCTTTCTTGTCAGACACTTTCAGGTTGTCAAGGATCGCGGCAAATTCCTTTGTTTTAGGCGTTGCGAAATGCAGATCTTCTACAATCATCAGGTTATTCTCTTTCACCTTTGCACTCAATGCGCTGATCTTGGCCAAATCCTTCACCTTACGGTTCAGTTTGAAATCATAAGCGTGAGGCTTTGGTCCAAACACAGTACCACCACCCTTATACAATGGGTTACGGATATTACCTTTCCTTGCTCCACCGGTTCCTTTCTGACGGTGCAATTTGCGGCTGGCACCTTTCACTTCCGCACGGGTTTTCACCTTGTGCGTACCCTGGCGTTGTGCGGCCAGGTATTGCTTTACAGCGAGATAAACCGCATGTTCATTGGGCTCTACACCAAAGATATCTTCGGGCAGTTCAATGGTCCTGCCGGTCTTCTCTCCTTTTATATTTAAAACATCTGCTTGCATCGTAATCCTTTTAGTTATTTCTGAATGTATACAATGGAACCATTGTGACCTGGCACAGAACCTGTCACGAGGATGTAATTCTTTTCAGGGAAAATCTTCACCACTTTAAGGCTCTTTACTTTCACCCTGTCGCCACCCATACGGCCAGCCATACGCATACCTTTGAATACACGAGATGCGTCTGAAGAGTTACCGATAGAACCTGGGGCACGCTGACGATCATGCTGACCGTGAGATTGCTCACCAACACCAGAGAAGCCATGGCGTTTTACAACACCCTGGAAACCCTTGCCCTTGGATGTACCTACAACATCAACTTTATCGCCTTCAGCGAAAATGTCAACAGTTACGGTTTCACCGGCATTCTTTTCGATGCTATAATCACGAAATTCTTTAACGACTTTCTTAGGAGTAGAACCTGATTTGGCGAAGTGGCCTTTTTCGGCAGCTGTGGAGTGTTTGTCGTTCTTGTCGCCAAAAGCTAACTGGAGTGCATTATATCCGTCGGCCTCCTTTGTCTTTACCTGGGCTACAGTACAGGGACCGGCTTCAATGATGGTGCAGGGGGTCTGCTTTCCATCAGAACTGAAGATGCTGGTCATCCCGATCTTTTTTCCGATAATACCTTTCATATTGTTACAATTTTGCCCCTCCCCGGTTATGAGGACAGTACGGTATGTACCGCTAACTTCAATCCTTGTTTTGCCGCCGACCTTTTCTCTTGTTGCCATCACATCGATAGCGGAGAAGTACCGGTAGTAAACAAACCTCGAAGGGCTTGTTCATATTTAATTTCCTTCCTTTTCAGAAGGTGTTATTTACTTTCAGCGCTCCTACTTCTCTTCCACAACGCAGAAGAAATTGGGAGATGAATAAAAAGAACTAATGGCCTTACGATCAGGCCTTGATCTCAACTTCCACACCGCTGGGAAGATCCAGCTTGCTCAACGCATCAACTGTACGGGAAGAAGATGTATAGATGTCCAGCAAACGCTTGTGCGTGCTGAGCTCAAACTGCTCACGGGCTTTCTTGTTCACGTGTGGTGAACGAAGCACCGTAAAGATTTTCTTCCGCGTAGGCAAAGGAATAGGGCCTGTTACAACCGCTCCAGTGCTCCGTACTGTT
>REAQ01000193.1 GCA_004294195.1 Sphingobacteriales bacterium
TTTCAAATTCCGCGATACGTATCTCCGTGATATCAAGGATACTGATCTTGCAAAAATCTGTGTATTGGTGATTGAACGGAACGATGTTTACGTAAGCGTAGAATACCTCTTCATCGATATTCGCAAAATCCATGTTGCCATACCAGGGTGATGCCTTGGTTACTTCATTTGAATTCAGATTTTGGATAGATTCCAGCATTTGGCTGCCGAGGATCATCTGAACGGGTTTGCGGATGAGTTGGGATTTGTTATCGTACCCAAATTGTATTACTGCCCTTGAGTTGCAATCGGTGATCATCAGGTCATGCATGTTAACAATGAATACGGCATCAAGGGAGGTATCGTAAATGGTATTGGCCAGGTTTTTTTCCTCGAGGATTTTCTCCTCGTGTTTTTCAATGGTCCTGAGGATCAGATAAGAGAACAGGGTGGTTAGTAAAAGCGATAGAGACAGATTGGTGCTGAAAAGACTTGTATAAAGCGACAGCGGGATATGTTGAAGGTCTTTGTTTTGATATGGGGCTATGATAAAGATAAAAGCCGTGGTCATTAGTGTGAGCACACCGGCCAGAATGAGCTCATTGATATTGTTCTTAACGTCAATAATGAAGATGAGGGCCAGGATCAAGGGGAAGAACAAAAGGTATTGACCGGACCGAAAACCTTCCACATAGCTTAATCCAAACAGGTAGAGGTTGATGGTGACGATACCGAGAATCTTGGACCAGAGGTATTTACCGTCTTTGTTCAGGTAATACGCTGCAATCAGGGAAATAGTGCCCGCGAGATTCACGGAGGCGCTGAACAACAACTCGTTAGCAACACTGAGTAAGAGATTAATGATGCTTACTACGAGACCAAAGGAGAGGAAAAGATTGAGCCTTACGATATGCTTTTCAGACTCAAGGGATGTGTTTTCGTTCACACCGCTCCTTAAAATAACTGTAGGAAGGGATACTATTTGATCAGTGATATTCGTTCTCATATTCAAGCCCGTTGCGGAATGTATAGTGTAAACGACAACCTTAGCCTAAAATTGTAAGCCATGAGCCACAATAATTTGCGATACATTTTTTCGGGTAGATTTGATACAGACTACCTGCAGGAACTGTATGACAACGACCTGGATACCATCATGGATATCTTTGAATCATCCGTTACAGCAATCACGGCAGAGGTGGGTCATGCGGTACATCATTACCATAATGGCGATCTGGATTCTCTGCGAAGGGTATTTCATAAGATCAAGCCTTTGTTTGGATATGTAGGCTTGCCATCTTTACAGGAATATGTTCATGATGTTGAGAGTAAATGTGCACATGTAAACAGTGTTGAACAGATCACTTCGGATTACGAAAGAATAATTGGTATAGTTTCTGATACAGTGAATGTGTTGACACAGGAACTGGCGAGAATGAAAATGTACTCAAACCTGAAAGTCTCATGAAGTTCACTAGCCTGATCGTAGAAGACCTTAAGCCTGCAGCGGACCATCTGTCTAAGCTGTGCGAACGCAGTGGCATGATAGAGCTGAAAGGCCATTACCTGAATGCAGAAGACGCACTAGAGTATCTTTCGGAGAACCTGGTTGACCTGATCTTCCTTGATGTGGAGATGCCGGGTAAGTCAGGGTTTGAAATGCTTGACCAATTGGCGTACCAACCACAGGTGATTCTGACTACTTCCAAAACGGAGTATGCGTATGATGCTTTTGAATATAAGGTTTGCGATTTCCTGAAGAAGCCGTTTACCTATCAGCGTTTTGTGGAGGCATTGCAGAAGGTAGAGGTCAGGAAGAAGCAGTCTGAAGGAGAAGAGAATGACCAGATCTTTATCAAAGTGAACGGGAAGCTGGTTCGGTTGAAATACGATGAGATCCTTTTTATGGAGAGCATGGGTGACTACGTGAAATTTGTCACCGCTGAAAAGAAGTTTATCACGCACAATACAATGAAGAACCTGGAAGTAAAATTTACTGGCCAAAGTTTCCTCAAAGTACATCGTTCATACATTGTAAACCTGGCAGCTATTGATGACATACAGGAGAATACCTTGTATATCAAAGGGAACCAGATACCTGTAAGCAAGGCCAATAGGTCTTCAGTGATGGAGCGTATCAATGTATTATAATCAACTGCGGAAAGTTCCGCGCAACTCGTCGCTAATTCTTTATCATTCATCGAAAACATTTGCACTACAAGATTCCAATGATCATCTTTGTTTGGTTGTAACGATGAATGTTTCAACACTTTCCCTGATGGGAAATATGTGCCCGATTTTTAATCGTACCCTGAAACTGAAACTGTGATGAAGTAACCCTACGAAAACAACGCTCTGAGCAGTTTCAACACATTCAAAAAAGCCCCCTAGCCGGGGCTTTTTTAATGTGGCAATGTGGCAGTGCGGTTGTGCGGCAATGAAGGGTGAAGGTGTTGGGTGGCAGGCCCGCGTTCCCCTGGCTTAAATGCCCTAGTGTCCAATGGTTCAAATGTTCTATTGTCAAGTTCTCAACTTGTTGGCCAATTCATTACATTAGCGGTCCAACTACTCTGTTTATGCGTCAATTCATTATGGCAATTCTGATGCTGGTCATGGCATGGCCGGCTGTAGCACAAAAGAAAAAGCAGGCTGCTGCGCAATCAAATCCTGTTGACCTGAGCATGCCGGACTCGGCAACCCTCAAGAAGGTAAAATACCGCCTGGTGGGTCCTTTCCGGGGTGGCAGGAGCGGCACGGCTGCTGGCAGTTACAAGAACAAGAACACCTTCTATTTTGGTGCCACGGGTGGCGGCGTCTGGAAAACCACCGATGCGGGCAGCAACTGGACCAATATTTCAGATAAGTACTTCGGGTCAACCATCGGTTCCGTAGCCGTGGCGCCATCGGATGAATCCATCATTTATGTGGGCGAAGGCGAGAATACCATGCGAGGTAATGTGAGTGAGGGACTTGGAGGCATGTGGCGTTCCGAAGACGGTGGAAAAACATGGAAGAACCTGGGCCTTAAGGAAGGTCGGCATATCATTCGCATCATCATCCATCCCAGAAATCCTGATGTGGTTTGGGTTGCTGTGGTGGGCCACCTGTTTGGACCCAACCCGGAAAGGGGTGTGTTTAAGACTACGGATGGTGGAAAGACCTGGAGAAAGGTATTGTATGTGAATGAACAGACTGGTGCTTCAGATCTCGTGATGGAGCCCGGAAATCCCAGTGTTTTTTATGCAGGTACCTGGAGAGTAATCCGCACGCCCTATAGCCTGGAGAGTGGTGGCGAAGGAAGCGGCCTTTGGAAGTCAACAGACGGTGGTGAAACCTGGAAGAATATTTCTGCAAACAAGGGCATGCCGAAAGGCGTCTGGGGTATCGTTGGTGTGGCCGTGGCGCCCTCTAACACAGACAAAGTTTATGCGATCATGGAGAACGCCAACGGCGGTTTGTATACCAGCAACGATGGTGGTGAGTCATGGAGCCTGACCAACAGCGATAATAATATCCGCCAGCGTGCATGGTACTATACAAAAGTATTTGTGGATCCAAAGAATGAGAACCTCGTGTATTGCCCTAACGTGAATTTCATGGTGAGCAGGGATGGTGGACGCAACTTTACAAGTTTACGTACCCCGCATGGTGATCACCACGATCTCTGGATAGATCCGGAAGACGGAAGACGCATGGTGGTTGCAGATGATGGTGGTGCACAGGTGAGTTTTGATGCAGGCATGAATTGGAGCACCTATGAAAACCAGCCCACTGCTCAGTTCTACAGGGTGAGCACAGACAATTCATTCCCTTACAGGATTCTTGGTGCACAACAGGATAACTCCACCGTTCGCATCAAATCAACGTCATATGGTAATGCCATCACTACGGATGATTGGGATGTTACGGCGGGCAGCGAGAGCGGATATGTGGTAGCCGATCCTTTGAATCCTGATATCGTTTATGGCGGTAACTACGGCGGATATTTATCGAGACTCGATCACCGCACCGGCGAGAACCGCGCTATTTCCGTATGGCCGGATAACCCGATGGGTGCTGGTGCTGATGTACAGAAGTATAGGTTCCAGTGGAACTTCCCCATCTTCTTCTCACCACACAATCCTAAGCGATTGTACACAGCGGGCAATGCCCTTTTTGTGACGGAGAACGAAGGTGCAAGCTGGGAGCAGATCTCGCCCGATCTTACGACGAACGATAAGGCGAAGCAGGTTTCTTCCGGAGGACCCATTACAAAGGATAACACATCGGTAGAATACTACTGTACGATTTTCACAGCAGCAGAAAGTGTGTTGGAAAAAGATCTGTTGTGGACAGGTAGTGATGATGGACTGGTGAATGTGAGCAGGGATGGCGGTAAGAATTGGGAGAATGTTACACCGAAAGACGCACCGAAGTGGGTGATGTGGAACTGTATTGAAACCGATCCATTCACAAAAGGCAAAGCGTATATCATCGGTACAAGGTATAAGCTCGATGACTTTGCACCATACATCTATAAGACCGAAGATTATGGTAAGACCTGGAAGTTGATCACAGCAGGTATTGATAAACTGCATTTCACCAGGGCTATGCGCGCAGATAAAAAACGACCCGGCCTACTCTATGCTGGTACCGAGTATGGTATGTATATCAGTTATAATGATGGTGCCAGCTGGAAGCCTTTCCAACTCAATCTTCCGGTTGTTCCTATTACGGATATGACCATTAAAAATAATGACCTGATTTTGGCAACGCAGGGCCGTGCGTTCTGGGCCCTTGATGACTTGTCTGTATTGCAACAGTGGAAGCCTGAGATCGCTGGCAAATCACTGCATGTGTATAATGTGAATCCCGCTTACCGTATGATGGTAAGTCCTTTCGCCGCGTTTATGCCTGCGCAAAAAAATGCCGGTAGTAATCCTGCCAAAGGTGTGGTGGTTCAGTATTATGCACCCAATGCAACAGACAGCACCAAAGGAACGGTAACGGTCATGGATAAGGATAAGAAAACGATCAAAACCTATTCCACATCGTCCAAAGAAAATAAGCTAGATCTGAATAAAGGACTGAACCAGTTTGTGTGGGATCTCAGGTATCCCGAAGCGGAAAAAGCAGACGGGATGATCTTGTGGAACGGCGTACCATCGCCCATTACAGCGCCTCCCGGCAACTATTATGCCCGTGTAAAAGTTGGAAACGATTCAGCAGAAGTTCCTTTTACTGTTCTTGCGGATCCCAACTATAAAATCTCACAAGCAGATTACGATGCGCAATTTGCATTCCTGCAGCAGGTGCAGAATAAATACAATGAGGTTCAGCGTGGTGTAAAAGATATCCGCACGGTGCGTTCACAGATCAATGATTTTACGGCAAGGCAGGGAAAGGATATGCCGAAGGAAGTGAAGCAACAGGCCGACACTATTTTATCTCAGTTAACGGCTATTGAGGAGAAATTTCACCAGACCAAGGCGAAAAGTGGCCAGGATGTGCTGAACTATCCTATTCGCCTGAACGACAAGCTGAGCGGCCTCTACGATGCGGCTAACAGCGGAAATATGGCGCCAAGCAAGCAGGTAAAAGATGTGTATGCAGACCTTTCAACGCAGGCAGATGGAGAACTTGCGAAACTTAAGCGGTTGATGGACAACGATGTAAAACAACTCAATCAATTGATCCGGGAAAAATCACTGCCTGTGATCGGTGTAAAAAGAGAGAACTGATAAATCAAAGTTTGGCACAATTTTAAAGGCTGAATGTATGTCATTCAGCCTTTTTTCATTTAATCCATGTTTTATGAAAAAAACAATTGCCGTTGATTTCGTTTTCTATGTAGCGATGATCTTGTTGTTTTACGTGTTCTTTATGTATGTCAGCTAATAGCTATTAGCTAGTAGCTATTAGCCTGACTTTGGTATTGCCACCACCATCCAGTGTCAAACTCACGGGTTTGTTGGATTTCCAATTGCCTCTCGTGAAGTCAGGGATATCGATGGATTTGGATCGAGACGATACAGACTGTTCACTGAGGAGTCCTACTGCGGTCCATGATGCTGCATCATAAACATCCTGGTCCAGGGGAAGGCCGTTTCTGAGGCAATCAATCAGTCTCCAGTCCATAATGAAATCCATACCGCCATGGCCGCCCACTTCTTTGGCGATGGTACCAATGTGTTTGATGATGGGTGGTGAATAGGTGTCGTACAATTTTTTCAGGTCTTCCGGTTTAATTGTGTCGTGACCAAAAGCAATGCGTTCCGGGCCTGGCCATTTTGAAGCAAAGCCTTTAGTACCACTGAGGAGATGAATACGTGAATAGGGGCGAGGTGTAGATACGTCGTGCTGGATCATTAGTGTTTTTCCTTTCACTGTTTTCACCGTTGTAGTATTCATGTTTCCACGATAGGGCTTGCCAACATAGTCTTTGAAGAAAGGATCTGTTTTGGCGTATTCTGCAGCCATCGCTCCAAGTGAAAAATCGTTGGAACTCACACTCACCAGGTAATCCATCCTATCGCCACGATTCACATCCAGGCATTGCGCAATAGGTCCAAGACCATGGGTGGGATAAAGGCTGCCATTTCTTTTGGCATTCTCTTTCAACCTCCACATATCAGCATAGGCGTTTTTATTGAACAACCAATCTTTGGAGAGGTCATGGATATAAGCGCCTTCAGCATGTACGAGTTCTCCGAACATCCCATTGCGGGCCATGTTGAGGGTAAGCATTTCAAAGAAATCATAGCAGCAGTTTTCCAGCATCATGCAATGCTTCTTTGTTTTCTCCGAGGTTTCCACCAGGGCCCAGGTTTCTTCCATGGTAACGGCAGCGGGTACTTCCACTGCGGCATGTTTACCATTGTTCATTGCGCGCAGGGCGATGGGTGTATGCAGATACCATGGTGTGGGCGTGTATACGAGATCGATATCATTAGCATCACAAACCGCTTTCCATCCATCTTCACCGCTGTAGGATTTGGCCCTTGGGCGTTTCATTTTCTCCAGGGTTTTCTGCGCGGCTTCCACACGGTCAGGAAATTTATCACAGAGGGCCACAATTTCCACACCATCGATATAACTGAGACGCTCAACCGCTCCTGAGCCACGCTGGCCCAAGCCAATGACCGCGATCCTCACGGTGTCTATCTTCGGTGCCGCATAACCGCACATATTAAATGCGGATGCACTGGTCTGTTGTTGGATAACCTGTTTCTCTTCTGACCTCACTTCCACGCCCGTGGCCAGTGCACCAGCACCCA
>REAQ01000194.1 GCA_004294195.1 Sphingobacteriales bacterium
ATGGCTAAGAAGTTATATGTAGGAAACCTTCCTTTTAGTTGCACCGATGCAGATCTTTCTCAAGCTTTTACTCAGTTTGGGAATGTTGCAAGTGCACGTGTTGTTACCGATCGTGAAACAGGTCGGAGTAAAGGATTTGGTTTCGTAGAAATGTCCAACGATGAAGAAGCTAAGAAAGCTATCGCTGAGTTGGATCAGGCTGAAGTTGATGGCAGAACCATCTCTGTAGCTGAAGCGAAGCCAAGGGAACAGCGTCCTGAAAGGAAATCTTTCGGTGGCGGTGGCGGCGGTAATCGCGGCGGTGGAGGAGGTTACGGCGGCGGCGGTAACAAATTCAACAAACGCTATTAATAAAAAGGCCCCTTGATGGGGCCTTTTTTAATGGGGCAATTTGGCAATGCGGCAGTGCGGAAATGTAGGAAGCGCGGCCGTGCGTTGCCGGCCTGCGCAGAACCACCCAGAGTGACTGCCGGCGCGCCGCTACGCAAAGCGCGCCTTCCCTCATTGCCGCATTCCCTCATTGTCAAATTGCCACATTGCAATATTGCCTCCTTATCTTTATGCAATGAAAGGTTCCAAGCCCGCACTCGGCTTCATCTTTGTTACCATTCTTATTGATGTTATCGGATTCGGGATCATCATTCCCGTTGTTCCCAAGCTCATCAACTCCTTAGTAGGTGGAACCATGAGTAATGCAGCTACCTATGGTGGATGGCTGATTTTTGCGTTCGCCATTATGCAGTTCTTTTTCTCACCCATCCTTGGCAACCTGAGTGATCAGTACGGTAGGCGACCTATTCTCTTGATTTCATTATTTGGATTCGGACTGGATTATCTTTTCACGGCATATGCACCCAGCATCGGATGGTTGTTTGTAGGCCGGATCATCGCGGGCATTTCAGGAGCAAGCTTAACAACTGCCACAGCTTACATTGCTGACATCAGCACACCGGGAAATCGTGCGCAGAATTTCGGGATGATCGGCGCTGCCTTTGGGCTTGGATTTATCATTGGCCCTGCAGTAGGTGGACTGTTGGCCAATTTTGGTGTAAAGGCACCGTTTATTGCTGCCGCCATCCTCACTTTTATTAATTGGCTATATGGATATTTTGTGCTGCCTGAATCGCTGGCGCCAGAAAACAGGCGGAAGTTTGATTGGAAACAGGCAAATCCCATTGGCTCCTTAAAACATTTAGGCAAGTACCCCGCAGTGTCTGGGCTGGTAGCGTCTTTCTTTCTCCTGTATGTTGCTGCGCACGCCGTGCAAAGCACATGGAGTTTCTACAACTTTGAAAAGTTCAAATGGACCGAAGCCCAAGTGGGTATTTCACTCGCCGTGGTGGGTGTAATGGTGGCTGTTGTTCAAGGTGTCCTCATCCGGAAAATTATTCCGGCATTGGGACAAACCAAAAGCGTGCTGATAGGTCTTTTATTCTATAGCGTTGGAATGATCTTATTCGCTTTCGCAAGCCAGGGATGGATGATGTATGCATTCACTGTGGTTTATTGCCTTGGTGGTATTGCGGGGCCGGCATTGCAAGGATATATATCCGGCCATATTCCCGCCAATGAACAAGGAAGCTTGCAAGGTGCACTAACGAGTCTGATTAGCGTAACATCTATCATTGGGCCATTGATCATGGCAAATCTGTTCGCATGGTTCACCAAACCGGGCCATGTTTATTTTCCAGGTGTGCCTTTCATTACCGGAGCGGTGTTACTTGCAGTAAGCGCTTTGCTCGCGTACCGGACCATGAACAAAGAACACGCATTAAGCTAAATCAAATTAATATGGGGAAGCTGGTTGAAGAGTTCAACGACTATCGCGAGAAAATGAACGAGGTAATTCTGGGTAAAAATAACCTTGTTATGAAAAGACTCTGGAACCTCGATACCAACACCTACGATGACGGCGCGCTAGACAAGAAAACAAAGGAGATGCTGGGCCTCGTGGCATCGATGGTGCTTCGGTGTGATGATTGCATCAAATACCACCTCGGCAAATGTCATGAACTGGGTGTTGACACTGCACAGATGTATGAGATCTTTGCAGTAGCCAATATTGTAGGTGGAACCATCGTCATCCCGCATACGCGCAGGGCCGCGGAGTATTGGGAAGAGCTGGTTGGTGCGTAAGTGGAAGCGTATAAAAAATTCAAGAGATGAAAAAGATTGCTTGCTACTTGGTTTGCTTGATCATCTTTAGTGCTACAGTTATGGCACAGCAGAAGACTTATTGTAATCCGATGAACCTGGATTACGGATTTACGCCCATCCCGAATTTTTCTGAATGGGGAAGGCATCGGGCAACAGCTGATCCGGTAATCGTGAATTTCAAGGATACCTACTATTTGTTTTCTACCAACCAGTGGGGGTATTGGTGGAGCGAGGATCTTAATCATTGGAACTTTGTATCCCGTAAATTCCTGAAGCCCTGGCATAAGGTGTACGATGAGCTTTGCGCACCAGCGGTGTGGGCCATGGGCGATACTTTGTTTGTCATCGGCTCTACGTATGCCAAGAATTTTCCCATCTGGATGAGTACCAATCCCAGGAAAGATGAATGGAAAGAAGCGATCGATTCTTTTGAAGTGGGTGCATGGGATCCGGCGTTCTTTCTGGATGATGATAACAGGCTTTATTGTTATCATGGCAGTAGCAATACTTTCCCTTTGTATGTGCAGGAAGTGGATCGGAAAACATTTAAACCGATTGGCGAGCGAAGGAATTTGTTCGGTTTAAACTTTGATCGCTATGGCTGGCAGCGTTTTGGCGAATACTATGATAATGTGCCGCTCGATGGATTTATTGAAGGTGCATGGATGGATAAACACAACGGCAAATACTACTTACAGTATGGAACGCCGGGTTCTGAGATGAGTGGATATGCCGATGGGGTAAGCGTAAGCGATAGTCCTTTCGGACCATTTACGGTGCAGTCGTTCAATCCCTTTGCGTTCAAGCCCGGTGGATTCTCCCGTGGTGCCGGCCATGGTGCAAGCTTCAAAGACAAATGGGGTAATTGGTGGCATGTGAGTTCGGTGATCATGAATGTGAAAAACAGTTTTGAACGCAGGCTGGGATTATGGCCAACCTCGTTTGATAAAGATGGGATCATGCATACCAATACGGTATTTGGCGACTACCCGCATTACCTTCCTACTGGTGTGGCTGACCATGAGAAATCCCGCTTCACCGGATGGATGCTGCTGAATTACAACAAGCCCGTACAGGTCTCCAGCACTTATGGAGGGTTAGGTGCAAACAATGCTGTTGATGAAAGCATGAAGACCTACTGGTGTGCAGCAACGGCCAACAAAGGGGAGTGGATCATTTCAGACCTTGGAGCAGTATCAACTGTGAATGCCGTGCAGGTAAACTATGCGGACCAGGATGCTACTATCCTCGGGAAGGACAACGCCATCTATCACCAATACAAGCTTTGGTATTCAACGGATGGGAAAAAGTGGACGATGCTGGTGGATAAATCCGCAAACAAGACCGATGTGCCGCATGATTACAATGAACTCAAAACACCCGTTGAAGCGCGATACATAAAACTGGAGAACGTTCATATGGCCGCGGGGAAATTTGCGATCAGCGGACTCAGGGTTTTTGGCCTAGGGCATGGGGCAAAGCCTGAGCCGGTGAAAGAGTTCATTACCTGGGTGGCTGATAAAGACAAAAGGAATGCATGGATCCGATGGAGCCCTGTGGCCAATGCCTACGCTTACAATATTTACTTCGGTACTGCACCGGATAAGCTCTACGGCTGTGTGATGGTACATAACGCCAATGAATATTATTTCAAGGCGATGGATAAGGAGCAGAAATACTATTTCGCCATCGAGGCCATTAATGAGAATGGAACTTCTGCATTAACCTACTCAAAATAGGAGCGTTACAATAATTCAAGGAGGCCCTTTCCTTGCCTGGTGATCACTGGCTCGTTGGTTGTTAGGTCTACAATGGTAGAGTATTCCGTGCCGCCTATGCCCGCGTCTATCACGATATCTACCTGGTTACCAAAGCGTTCATAAATCATCTCCGGATCTGTATATTCTTCAACCATATCTCCGGGCAGTGAAGAACTGAGGATGGGATGCCCCAGGGTTTTAGTGATGGCAAGGGTTATAACGTGGTCGGGTACCCGAAGACCGATGGTATCTTTTTTGCTCTTCAGCATTTTTGGAACCTGTTTACTGGCAGCCAGGATGAATGTAAATGGGCCAGGGATGTGGCTTTTAAGGAAGCGGAAGGTAGGCGTGGTGATGGACTTTGCATATTGGGAAAGATCGCTCAGATCATTACAAACGAAAGATAAATTTGCCTTAGCCGGATCAATCTGTTTGATCTTGCAGATTTTTTCAATGGCCTTCGGATGAAAAATGTCACAGCCAAAACCATATACTGTATCGGTAGGATAGATGATGACACCACCCTCTGCAAGGCAGGTAGCTACCGTATTGATGTGTCTTTGTTGCGGATTCAGTGGATGGATCTCTAAAAGCATAAAATATTTTTTTTGCGTGTTCCGGTTTGCTTCTCCCTGATTCTCACATTATTAGTGAAGATATCAGTGTTTACAGGTGTTTCAGGCGTTGATTATTTTTTCAAATTACTTGAATATATCGTTTCTCCATACTATTTTTATATCCTACGGAAAACGATACAGGTGTTCTACCCAAACTTTTCCTCATCCGTTTCGCCTCTTATCCAATGTTCACCGATCACCGCTCGATCCAATCCTGAACAGATTTATCACAACGTCTTTTTTATTCCATACGGAAACACCATTTAAGTGTTGATTTAATTCAGCGCAACCAAAACTAATTGCACTGCAAAAACGATCTTTTTGTGGTTTCAGAGGTAAGCACAGGCCTGCGATTTCCATCGTGGGCCTTTATGTTAGGCATTGGGCATTGGGCACTGGGCATTACCTTATGAGCATAACCGTGCCGCTGATGTTTTTGCTGGCGCACTTTCCTTCTCCTTTGATGCGGATCAGATAGTTGTAACTGCCGGTGGGTGAGGGTCTGCCTTGTGTGGTGCCGTCCCAACCTGTTTGTGGATTGGTAGATGCAAATACTTTGCTGCCAAATCGATTCACGATCTGCACTTCATGCGCACCGGGAATCCCAATATTCGCAAGGGGTTTGAAGGTATCGTTCAGCCCGTCTCCATTAGGCGTGAACGCATTCGGTATAAAAATGTCTTTTGTCGGATCCAGATAGCGCACCCGGACGCTCGCTGTGTCTGTGCAACCATTTGCGTCTGTTACGCGAACAGTATAACGGTCATGTATACCCGGTGTTACAAGGGGTGTGGGTGAGGTGCAGTCTGACAAACCCGTGCAAGGCAACCATTGGTATGTTTTACCGCCATCGGCCTTCAAACTCACGGGTTCTTTGCTGCAGGTGACCATATCGGCTCCGGTGACGGCGATTTTCAACTTCGTGGATTGGACCTTGACCTGTTGCACTTTCGCACTCGTGCGTCCGTCCGGATCAGCGATGGTTAAGCTCACGGTATAATCGCCAGGCTTATCATAAGTATGAATAGGTTCCAGTGTTGTACTGGTTTGCCCATCACCAAAATTCCAAAGCAGGATATTGACATTGGTCCGGTTAACGATGGATGTATTCTTGAATAAAATCTCTGCGGGCTTACAATTGATGGAAGCGTGTTCAAAGTTTGCCACCAGGAGAATTCCCAGATCAATAGGCTGACCGGGCGTGGTGATGAAGTCGCCATTTGTCCACCCACTGGTTCCCGCTGCACAAATACTTCTCACGCGCCATTGATATGCGGTGAGCGGCTGCAGAGAATCAATGTAGATCCTGCTTTCATTCAACTGTGCAAGATTTGCGCGGATCCAGGTGGTTGAAGTAGTCAGTTTATATTCCACTTCAAAAAACTGCGCTTCGGCACCGGCGTTCCATTGTAGTGCGGCCCGGTTTCCAGAGAGATCAAAGGGCAACAAACCTTCGGGTGCTCTGCAAGGTGATACGCCTGTGGTTGCAAATATTGATGACACCCAATTACTGGGACCGAGGTTGCAGGCAGTTTGTATTCGCCAATCATAGTTGGTACCGGGATTTAATCCGGTAATGGTATATGCGCGATCAGTGATTTCCGCAGCTGCATCCGTCCAATTATCTGTGCCCGCTTCTGCATATTGTATGTTAACGCCTATGCCTGTGGGCAACACTTCCCAGGTCAATGCGGCTGATGTTTCGGTGGTGTTGGCCGCCTGAAGATTAAAGGGTGCATCACAATTGGTGTTACCTCTTAACAGATAGGTTGCGTTTTTCCAGCCACTTGAATCAGCAGTTCCGCAAGCAGATCTGATCCTTACTTCGTAGGTATTATTGACCTGCAGATTGTTGATGGTTGCAGTAGTATTATTTGTTTGAAATCCCGGAAGCCAATTGTTGCTGCCCACCACACGATATTCGCTGATCACGTTATTGCTGTTGGAAGCAACAGTCCAATTCAATTGCATGCTGGTTTCGGAAGTACCATTGATGGATATATTTCCAGGTGCGGGACAAAACGGATTGATGGTGCAGGTATTGCTAAGCGCGCGCATTTCTTCTTCGGTGATGGCTCGGTTGTAAATTCTGAAATCGTCTATCCATCCTTTGAAGGTCTGCTGTTGGTCTGCATAACTTGCGCCGATGAATAGCGGAATATCCGCCTGACAAAAGGAGAGTTTATCAAAGCTGGTAAAGCTCTGCCCGGTGAGGATGCCATTGGTATAGATTGATAACTGCACGCCATCAAATATGATAACAATGGATGTCCATATTTGTGTGGGCATAGGTGTTGGGTCCGATATCCAATTGGTATAAATATGACAGAGTGGTGGTGTCACCATGCTGAACAGGGGCTGTTTGCTTGCGTTGAGCTCCAATGTGTAACCATATTTGGGATCTTCGCCGGGAACGGCTTTCGCCCTGCTGAATATGGGTTGTGTAACATTGGTTTCTGTTTTCACCCAGAGCGAGAGTGTCAGTTTTTCCGTACCGTTTAAAGCGATAGATGCGGGGATCTCCAGCATGCTGTTGTTGCCATTGAAATAGGCGGCTTGTGAAGCCAGGCCGCTGCAGTTATTCCCGAAGCTGATGTTTCTTATGATGGGTTGGTGCGCATTGCCGGATACGTCTGTGGTACTCCCATCCATCGGCAAATGCAATACAAGGCCGTTGTTCAGGCTACCCTGACCAAGCTGCATGCTTCATGAGGAATGAATGAAACGCAATGCCCAATGCCTTTACTGTATCGTCCAGGTCTCATTGCCTCGCAGCAACTTATCAAGATTTCCCGGGCCTTTGCTGGCGATCACTTGTTGCACCTGACCGTTGAGTTGATCTTCATAGCATGGACGTTCGGTTTCAAAGAATACGCCGAATGGACGAGGAAGATGACCTTCAATCCTTGGGTCATCAAACATCCTTACGAGGATCTGTGCTTTGTAGAAATCTTTTTCATCATGTACCCAGCAATCATCGGCACTTGCGCCATTGTTCAGGTCAACGATGACCGGATGAAACCCATCGAGCTTGATCCCTTTTTCTTTGCTGGGACCGAAGAGCAGGGGTTTGCCGTGTTCAAGGAACAGGGTTTCCTGCGGCTTGGATCCTTTTTCTGTGAAGATCTCAAATGCGCCATCATTGAAGATGTTGCAGTTCTGGTATATTTCGAGGAAAGAAGCGCCTTTGTGTTTGTAACTGCGCACCAGCATTTCCTGAAGATGTTTAGGATCACGGTCCATGCTTCGGCCAACAAATGTAGCATCAGCGCCCATGGCCAATGCGAGTGGATTGAAGGGGTGATCGATGCTGCCGAAGGGCGTCGACTTCGTTACTTTTTTCTCTTCCGATGTAGGGGAGTATTGGCCTTTTGTTAAACCATAGATCTGGTTATTGAACATCAGGATGTTGACATCGAAATTTCTGCGCAAGAGATGAATCGTATGGTTACCACCGATGCTCAGTGAATCACCATCGCCTGTTACGATCCAAACACTCAGCTCAGGCCTGGATGCTTTCAATCCGCTGGCGATGGCCGTGGCCCTGCCGTGGATCGAGTGCATACCGTAAGTGTTCATATAGTAGGGGAACCTGCTGCTGCAGCCGATACCGGAAACGATCACGATGTTTTCACGCGGAATGCCAAGCGTTGGCATCACTTTCTGCACCTGTGCAAGGATGGAATAATCACCACATCCGGGGCACCATCTTACTTCCTGGTCTGTCTGAAAATCCTTGGCCGTTAGGTTCGGGTTTACGGTTGCTGTTTCCATATCATCTAAGTTAAGAAAAATGCGGTTACTGCGTTACTGAGTTACTGAGTTATTGAGTTATTGAGTTATTGTGTTACTGCGTTGCTAACTTAAAGCTTTTCCGATGGTGTAGCGTTAGTCCAAGGGATTCGATGGCTTTACGGTGATCAAGCGTGCCGTAGCCTTTGTTGGCATCCCAGTGATAATCCGGGTATTGTGCATGCAGATTAACCATATAGTCATCCCGGTAGGTTTTGGCGAGTACACTGGCTGCGGCGATAGAAGCAAAGGTAGCATCCCCTTTGACGATGCAGCGATGCATCGTGAAGGGATATGGGCTGAACAAATGCCCATCTACCAGGATGAGTCCGGGCCGGGCCTGGAGCTGGTCCAACGCCAGGTGCATAGCCTTGAACGAGGCCTTCAGGATATTGATCCGGTCTATCTCCTCCTGGTCAACACTGGCCACGGCCCAGGCGAGGGCTTTTTCACGGATCACATCGCGAAGCAGATATCGGTCCTTTTCCTTCATTTTTTTGGAATCGTTCAACAAAGGATGACGGAACCGGGGCGGAAGGATCACGGCAGCGGCGAAAACAGGGCCAGCAAGACAGCCCCTGCCGGCTTCATCGCAGCCCGCTTCAAGGAGGTCTTTTTGGAAGGAAGAACGCAGCATATCTGGCATTCAGTCATACAGTCATTCTAACATTCAGAAGTTGACATCCTGGAATCCTGAAGCTCAACTTTTAATTGCCTGAATGGTTTATAGTAAGTATCACAGAATATCAAAGGTAATGTCAATTGGGTCTAACTTTGCAAACGATGGAAAAGAAGCGTAGTTCAGCAGTAGCCATCTGGTTACTCATAGGTGTAGGAATGATTGTTGTTCAGGTTTTATTAGGAGGAATCACCCGTCTTACCGGGTCTGGCTTGTCTATGACCGAGTGGCGGCCGATTCTAGATGGTATCCCTCCAATGAATGAGGCATCCTGGAACAAAGCTTTTGATCAGTATAAACAGATCGGGCAGTATAAGCACATCAATTTTGAGTATAATCTTAGTGATTTCAAAGCAATTTATTTTTGGGAGTGGTTTCATAGGTTATGGGCGCAGTTATTGGGCTGGGTGTTTATCATTGGCTTTGTGTATTTGTTGGTAAAAAAGAAACTTGAGAAATCAATGGTATGGCCATTGGTGCTTGTATTTCTTTTAGGTATTCTACAGGCTGTTATTGGCAAAATAATGGTTCAAAGCGGACTCAATGAAAATGATGTTACGGTAAGCCATATCAGGCTCTCGATCCACTTTGTTTCTGCACTTGGGTTGCTTGTGTATGTGTTTTGGTTTGCATTGCAACTCATCGTTCCTCAAAAACAACAATTCAGTGCTCGCAGTTTATCGAATCTCAATTTGGCTATCCTCATCGTATTGGTGGTGCAGTTGTTCTATGGTGCATTCATGGCGGGGCTCAAAGCCGGTAGTTTCGCGCCTACCTGGCCAGATATCAATGGAATGATGTTTCCCCAGGGATTTGGCACCATGAGCAATGACCTTACCGATAATCCCTTAACGGTTCAATTCATCCATCGCGGTCTTGCCTATTTCTTGTTTATTTTGCTGATCCTGTGGTGGTTCCGTGCACTAAAGGTGAACGGATCTTCGTTATTCTTGCGTACGAGAACCGTTCCATTGGTACTGGTTGCATTGCAGGTGGTGCTGGGAATTTTCACCGTACTGTATTCAGCCGATAAACATGCGTTGCTCTGGTTAGGTGTAGCACACCAGTTTGTGGCTATGACCCTGCTGCTTTCGCTGGTGTGGACCAAGTTTCTGGTCCGTAAATAAGCGGTCAGCACATATAAGAAGATGAAGGAATTCCTGAAAGGCCTTTGGCATTCATTTCCGGTGCAGTTGGTATTTCTCCATTTCAGGAAGTACCAGGTGCTATTGGTATTCTGGTTCATCATCGGCAGCGCCATCAACGGCAGTTTTATGAACACGTTTGGGGCCGATGCGCTTTTTCTTGCGCCGGAATACCTCGGTAATGTGAACGCCGTGAGCTCTGCCATCACCGGCATTGCCATGGGCATCTTCATCATGAGCTGGCAGATCACCACTTTTGTGTTGCACAGCAAACATTTCAAATTTCTCGCCACAACCTCAAAGCCTTTTTTAAAATACTGTATCAACAACTCGATCTTCCCTATTCTGTTCCTGCTTTTTTATTGTTACAAAGCCGTGCATTTTGATAAGGTGAGGGAATTGATGAGCCTCGGAGAGATTCTTGTTTTGATCGCAGGTTTTCTTGTTGGATTTATCCTGTTGGTTGCCATTTCTTTTTCCTGGTTTTTTGGTGCCGAAAGAACGATGATGCGTAGCATGCACCCCATCATGAACGAGCCGCATAAGTACATCGGTCATTTCGGGATTGCCGGCAATCATCACCATGAAAAAGGGCTGATCCATGTGGAATGGTTTTACAATACCCGGCTCAAGCTGAAGAAGCCACGCAACATCGCCCACTATTCTCAGGAGTTTGTGGAGACGATCTTTCGCAGGCACCATTTTGCCGCGGTGATGGCTATCATCCTTGCCTTTCTTTTTCTTGCATTGGTTGGCATGTTTCAGGATGTGGATGTATTCAAACTGCCCGCCGCTGCAGGCATCTTGATCCTGTTCTCTATTTTGATGGCAGGTGCAGCATCGTTGGTATACTGGCTGAAGAGCTGGTCCATCCCCGCAGCTGTACTGATCATCTTCCTCGTGGATGCGATGTTCAGGTATGAGTGGATCGATACCAGGAACAAAGCGTATGGACTGAACTATGACGCTGCTGACACAAGGCCGGCCTACCAGAGAGATAGTATCATGGCGCTGTGCGATGTGAAGCAAATGGAGGCCGATAAACTTGCGATGATCAGGGTGTTGGACCGATGGAAAGCTAGGCAGGATTCAGCAAAGCCTGTGATGTATATCCTCAATTTTAGTGGAGGTGGTACAAGGTCGGCCACATTTACCTTGAATGTGCTGCAGCAGCTGGACAGTATGATGAAGGGTAAGCTGATGCAGAAGACCTTTATGATGACGGGTGCATCCGGTGGGATGCTGGGCGCAACGTATTATCGGGAATTGTACCGTCAACGGATGAATGGCAAGAACCTTAATCCGGCTGATCTGGCGCATGTAGAACGGATCTCGCGAGACCTGTTGAATCCATTGTTCTCGTCTATGGTGACGAGGGATGTTTTTGCACCGGCCCAACGGTTTAAGGTTGGCAACTACAGTTACGTGAAAGACCGTGCATATGCGTTTGAAGAACAGCTGAATGAAAATACAGGCGGCCTGCTGGATATACAGATCAGTTTCTTCTGATGGCAGAAAGATGCTGTTGAGCACACAGCCCATCAGCTTCATGATGCGCAACTGGCCGGATTCCGCGAGTGGTGTGCCTGGTGAGCCGGATGCCATCGACTTCGCGTCATTTTTCAGAAAGCAGGATCCATACAATCTTCGGTTACTCACGGCCATGCGGATCAATGCCACTTTCCCTTATGTGTTGCCGAATGTTTGGCTGCCATCGCAACCGGTGGTAGATGTGATGGATGCAGGGATCAGGGATAACTACGGGCAGGAAACAAGTATACGTTTCCTGAATGTGTTCAATGATTGGCTGACGAACAATACTTCGGGCGTGGTCTTTATTCAAATCCGCGATAGAAAGAATGGTGCGGAGTGGAGTGAACAGGGTGAGGCGGGAGGAGAAGGGTTTACCAGTATGTTTACAAAGCCCATCACAGTTATTCAACTCAATTGGATGCGGATGCAGGACTATTATCATGATGAGTTGGTGTCTATGGCAGATGACCGTTTTAGTTTTCCTTTTGAGAAACTCACGTTTTCGTATGTGCCTACCCGTAAGGATCAGGCAGCTGCGCTGAATTTTCATCTTACCAATAAGGAGAAAGCAGATATACAGGCTGCTTTGAAGTCTGCGGAAAATATCCAATCGTTTAAATTAGCTACTAGCTATTAGCTAATAGCTAGTGGTAAGGCTTTGGGCAATAGGTTTACCTCGATCAATTTCGAAGTCTCTACCGGATCTCCGTCAACGTGCAGTGGGGCGAGCATGGGGTTGTGGATCTCGATGCTTGATGCCTGGAAATAGAGAATACCCTCCTTGTCTTTAATATCATGCTGCACCGTTCCATATTTCATTTGGTAAAACACAGAAAGCAGTACTTGCATCTTATTCATTTTTTGCACGATGATGATGTCCAGTAAGCCATCGTTCAATTGGGCCTTGGGTGCGATGGTGAAGTTGTTGCCGAACTGGTTACCGTTGGCGATGCTGATGAAATAGGCTTCGGTATGAATTTCTTTTCCGTTGAGGTGCAGGGTAAATGGATACTCTACCGCATCAAAAAAATTAGCCGCACTGATCCGCGCATAGGTCCAGAGGCCGCGGGTTTTCATCTTTGCAAAATCATGGGCCACTTGGGCATCAAAGCCGATGCCGCTGAGCATGCAGGAAAAATGCTGGTTGATGGTAAACGCATCTATCAATACTGCTTTCCCATTCACGGCCAGTTCCAAAGCCTGCATGGGATCTGTGGGTATGTTTGCTGCCCGCGCCAGTCCGTTCCCGCTGCCCGCAGGGATCACAGCGAACTCAACCGGAAGCTCGCGCAATACGGATGTAGTGTGACT
>REAQ01000195.1 GCA_004294195.1 Sphingobacteriales bacterium
ACAATGAAATCGAAATCTTCATAAGAAGAATAAGGGCTATGTACGCGAACATCATAATCCACACCAGTGGCTCTGAGGTTGGGACCTGTATAACTGTAGTTCAACGCGCGCTCGGCACTAATGGCACCAGTACCTACCGTCCTTTCCACAAAAATCCTGTTACGGGTAAACAGGTTTTCAAATTCCCGGAGTACGCCGGGGTATTCATCCAGAAATTTCTGGATCTTGGTAAAAGCTGCGTTAGAAAAGTTTCTTTCAAATCCGCCGATCCTGCCCATATTAGTCGTCAGGCGTGAACCGCAAACTTCTTCGTAGATCTCATAGATCAACTCACGATACTGCATCACATAGAGAAATCCGGTATAAGCACCCGTATCAACACCCACAATGGAGTTACAGATCAGGTGATCAGAAATACGCGCGAGTTCCATGATAATGACGCGGAGATAATCAACACGCTTCGGCGTTTTTACACCAATCAGTTTCTCGCAGGTCAAATGCCAGCCCATATTGTTGATGGGCGATGAACAATAGTTCAAACGGTCCGTCAGGGTTGTGATCTGATAGTACGGCCTTCTCTCAGCTATTTTTTCAAAAGCACGATGGATATATCCTACCGTAGACTCCGCTTTCACGATACGCTCACCATCCAACTCAAGGATGTTCTGGAAAACCCCGTGAGTAGCCGGATGGGTTGGACCCAGGTTAAGGGTTGTGGTTTCCTTTTCTATGGAACCTTCCGGGAGGCGTATGTTGTTATGGTCTGTCATTTCAATAAAGTTTATCGTCCAAACATCTCATCGTCCTTATCAATCCTCGTCTGGTCTTCCAGCGGAAATTCTTTGCGCAGCGGGAAATAGTCCATCTCATCCACATTCAATACCCGCTTCAAATTAGGATGCCCGAGGAAGTTCACCCCGTAGAAATCATAGGTTTCCCTTTCCATCCAATTGGCTCCGGAGAAAAGACCAGTAGCTGTATAGATATCCGGTTGCTCTATATTGGTATACACCTTCATCCTAACCCGCACATTGCTAATTAGATTGTGCAAGTGGTACACCACACACAGCTCTTCCCCTTTCCTGTCCGGATAGTGTACACCAGTGAGGTCAGTTAAAAAACGAAAGCCCAATTCCTCATCGTCATACAAAAAATTCAGCACCTTCAGGTTAAACTCCTTTGGTGCTGTAAAAGTCAGTAAGCCATAGGGCTCCTCCCAGTGTATGAGTACGTCTCCGAACTTTTCGGTTAACTTACTTTGTATCGTATCGTTGCTTAAACTCATCTAATTGCTAATTGCCAATTATTAACTGCAAATTATTGAATACCGTAGCTTTCCAACAGTGCGGTGTATTTCGCACTATTCCTTCTACGCAAACTTTCATGGTGTACGAGGTCCTGAATTTTCATGAATCCGTCGAGAATAGCTTCCGGACGGGGCGGACATCCCGGTACATATACATCCACAGGCACAACCTGATCTATACCCTGCAACACCGAGTAGGTATCAAAAATACCGCCACTTGACGCACAAGCACCAACGGCCATCACCCAACGCGGCTCGGCCATCTGCAGGTAAACCTGTTTCACTACGGGACCCATTTTCTTGGCGATGGTACCCATGACCATCAGCAGGTCACACTGGCGGGGTGAAAATCCCACCCGCTCAGACCCAAACCGGGCCAGGTCATAATGGGAACCCATCGTAGCCATGAATTCAATACCGCAGCAGGATGTGGCAAAAGGCAGGGGCCAGAGCGATTTACTGCGGGCCAGTCCCACAACCCTGTCCAGGCTGGTGGTAAAGAATCCCTCACCCGTAAACCCTTCCGGTGCTTCCACCATATTGATTCCCCAATTACTGGTATCCTTCTCTTTTATGTTAAATCTTACGGGACGTGCCATGGTTAAAAATTTGATTAGCGATATCAGTCAATAACACTTAAATCATGAACAAGTTTATCATTGCCGCATTGCCACATTGCCTCATTGTCCTCAGTCTTCCCAGGTAAGTGCCCCTTTCTTAATAATATAGATAAAGCCGGCTACGAAAAAGCCCACAAACATAACCACCGCCATAAAGCCGTTCCAGCCGAGCTCACGGAAATTCACCGCATAAGGGTAAAAGAAAATCACTTCCACATCAAATAAAACAAAGAGGATGGCTACCAGGAAATACTTGATCGCCATGGGTCTGCGCGCATTGCCCTGCTGTTCAATACCACTTTCAAATGTCTGGAGTTTATCCGATGTAAGTCGCTTTGGACCCAGCCAGTGAGATAGCAACATCATGGCCGTCACAAAAAGGATTGCGAAGATCAGCTGGACACCTATGGGGAAGTAATTGCTGGAGCTGTTGACAGCTTCTCCCACGGGAACTTGTAGAATATACAATGGGTTCATCAGGGATTATATTGACGCGGGCAAAATTAAGGCTAATGCAGTGTAATTCCCATAAAAAACATAATTCCCCCAGAACTTGGGGGAATTATGTCTTTATGGCTTTAAATAATAGCTATTTGCTATTAGCTAATAGCTATTTTATGGTTTTTTGCCCTTGGAAAGGGCTTTTTGCAAGATCTCCTTGTTCTTGATAGCGTCTGGATTTGCAGGGTCGATCTCAAGGATTTTATCGAGATAGCCAATGGCCGCTGAGAAATCCTTCTTGATATTTGCCTGGTACCCCGCGAGGTATCCATATGCCGTCATCAGGGTAGATTTGTTCTTCGCTTTATCAAGTTCTGCTATCTCAACAAATTTAGTAGCATCCTGTATCGCCAGTCCTTGCTCCATCGTTGAATCTACAACCGATAAAGCCCTGAAACTCCAGTAATATCCGTATGTCTCATCAGGATATTTTGCCTTGTAGGCATCGAAGATACTATCGGAGCGCATGTACTCAAGCGCTTTAAAATTCTCAATTCCGGCGTTGTAAAGATCTACTTTTGATGCATTGGGATTTAAGGATAGGACCCTGATCGCCCATTCTGCTGCTTTTGGCTGGTTTCCTGCTTTTTTAAAGATATCTACTGCCTTCTTTGCGAGGTCAGACTTGCCTTTGACTGTGGTATCCATCGCAATCGCAGCATTCACATATCGCTCAAAATTGGCCTGGCGCTCTGGGAATTTCGCAGCCAGTTCAGCAGCCACCATCCAGTTGTCTGGTACGATGTCCTCTTCTTTAGCCTTAGAGAAAAATGTTTCAAAATCCTTGATGGCGGTAGCTGAATCACCCAGCTTCCAGTTGGAATATCCACGGAGCCTGTACAAACGGGCATCCGCACCGTTACCGTATTTATTCAGCAATTCGGTAGACTTAGCAACCGCATCTTTGAAATCACCTGATGCAAAACTAAGGCTGGCTTCTTCATAGTCCAGTGCCACACCTGGGTCTGCCAGCGGCTTGTACTGGGCAAAATAATTCTTTGCCTTGTTAACATCGCGGAAGAAAAAGTAAACATAGAAGTCGTAGTACGCTGGCGCAAAATTGGGATCAGAAGCTATGGCTTCATTAAGATACCTGGAGAAAACTTCCTCCTGATCTTTTCCCTGTGTATAATACACCTTTCCAATTTTATAACTGGCTTCGGCATATTTCGGATCGATGATCAGCGCTTTCTGGTAAGAACTTACCGCTCCGCCACCATCGTTCTTTTTACGATAGGCATCGCCCATATTCACATAAACATCCGGCTCTTTGAACCCTTTTAGGGTTGTAGCCTGGTTGAGTTTCTCGATGGCATAATCCACATCGCCATTCTTATCTGCATTAGCACGACCGATGGCATTCAGCACGGCAACATCCTTGCCCTTAGAAAGACTAATAGCTGTCTCAAATCTGCTACGGGCGTCGGTTTTCTTACCTTCCAGCAGTTCTACATGGCCCATGCCTACCAGCAACAGTGGGTTACTGCCCAGGTCTCCAACCAGAATTTTCCGATACACTTCTTTTGCTTTTTCCAGCTGGCCTGATTCAATATAGGCCTGTCCTAACCAGTACTGAGCATCCGCACTTCCCGGATTAGCAGCTACAACCTTTTCCAGTGTAGAAACAGCACTTTGATAGCGCTGGTAACTGATCAGTTTTCTGCCCTCCTGCCATGTTTGGGCAAAAACCAGGTTGCTCATCAGCAGGATTGCTGCAACAATACCGAGTTTGATTTTTGTCATGAACCGCAATTTTAGATTTGATTGTTTGCTAATACTATATGATTCAAAAACTTGATTCTTCCACATCCATCGTCCGCACCTGCAGAGACATTCTCGAAGGCGCCAGATAGGCTCTCCTGAAAATCAACTGCCCCTTTTCACCTGTCAGAAAATTACTGAAACCACTGCCCAAACCCGCATAATTCTCTTTCACGATATAATACAAACCTCTCACCAGGGGATAGCGTTTCAATACGATATTGGCCTGATAGGGTCTTACATAGGGTTGGTCTGGACATGCTTTACATTGAATGGCTGCGATCCTTACCTGCTCCAGGAACGTAAGTTGTGTAGAATCTTCCTTATTTCCAATCCAACTTACCCCAACAAATCCAATTGCTCCCGGATTTTTGGCCACATAATTGATCACACCCTCACTGTTTTGAGCCGCCTGAACGGTTGATGCCAGCGGCTGGCCCCTCAAAACGGAATCCACCATAAACCGAAGCGTGCTGGTGGCTTTATCCCCGTCCATCACCAGTTGATACTTAAATCCGCTGGTGCCATTCAGCATCCCACGGATATCAGCTACCGTAAACAAAGAGTCTTTTGCCTTATTATTGACCACCACCGCTACAGCGTCAGACGCCATTTTGCCGAATTTGGGTGCAAAGCCAAGCGTGTCTTTGAGGAATTTAACTTCCTCTTCACCTAAGCCACGGGTCACAATGACCAGCCGGATAGAGTCTACGGTAAGGTCCTTAAGACATTCAGCCTCAGGCTTATAGTGTGGAATGATCTTAGCATTGGGGTAGAGTTCCATGAATACCTGAAGCTGGGAATCGATGACTGGCTTAAAGGTTTCGTCCACACTGATATGGATAACGCCACTGCTCAGGGTGTCATCGGCAGCATAAGCGGCCTTTTTGCCATCCCCGCAGCTAACAAAGAACAATACAGTTGTTAAGGCCAGGATGATATGGAATTGCCTGCACTTCATGTTTCACTACCTAGTTTTGTTTTCTGGATTTAATACCACGGTAGAGCCGGAATAGGCCATAAAAAATGGCTGCGCCGCCAAAAATTCTTGCCAGCGTCTGGTCCACATCAAATTCGAAGCCCATCCGTTGGTGAAACAGCAAAAAAAGACCCACACCGGTCCAAAGAATGCCCATTGTGAGGTCATAAATAGCCCTGATCTGTACCTGATGCCGCTGTTGTTTCTGTTCTACATCCATAAAGCCTTCATCCAAAAAAGTGGGACGAGCAAGATAAGGACTTTTTTAGAAAGGGAATGCAAAAACAGGGTGAGGGTTTAGGGGAAGGGTTTAGCCTAGGACCTAGTACCTCAGCCTAAACCCTCACCCTAAACCCTCACCCTAAATCAATTTATCTTCGTATGTATGAAGATCCTCATGGTTTGCCTCGGCAACATCTGCAGAAGTCCGCTGGCCGAAGGCATCCTTCAGCACAGGGCCTGGGAAGCCGGTCTGCAATGGAGCGTTGAAAGTGCTGGCACCAATGGCTATCACAACGGGGAGGCCCCGCACAGACTTTCCCAGAAAGTGGCAAAACTCAACGGGATAGACATTAGCCAGCAACGTTCCCGAAAATTTGTTCCGGAAGATTTTGAACGGTTTGATATGATCTATGCTATGGCCGAAGATGTGGTGCACGAGATGCAGCGTATTGCCGGCCACAGATTCAGAGCCGAAAAGGTGGACCTGCTGATGAATATCCTCCATCCCGGACAAGACCGGGACGTGCCTGACCCCTGGTATGGAGCCGAACCCGGCTATCATGAAGTATTCCGAATGATCGATGACGCCTGCACGCATCTCATCGCATCCCGAACCCAATAATCATTTTTGACTTTTGCCTTTTTACTTTTGACCTTTGCAGCATGTCTAACAAACCCTCGATCCCCCAAGGTACCCGTGATTTTTCTGCTGACGTGATCCGTAAGCGAAACCATATCTTCTCCACCATCCGGTCCGTCTTTGAACTGTATGGATTTGAACCACTGGAAACACCGGCCATGGAAAACCTGGATACCCTCATGGGAAAATATGGCGATGAGGGCGATAAACTGATCTTTAAGATCCTGAACAATGGCCTGGATAACCCGGTGAAGCATGACCTGGCAAGAAAGGATTTTGAAACAATTCTTTCCGGAAAAAATAACAAAAATATCACTGAAAGAGCCCTTCGTTATGACCTCACTATCCCCTTCGCACGGTATGTGGCCATGAACCACGGTCAACTGAATTTCCCGTTCAAAAGATACCAGATCCAGCCCGTATGGCGGGCAGACAGACCGCAGCGTGGTCGATACCGGGAGTTTTACCAGTGTGATGCCGATGTGGTAGGCAGCCTTTCGCTGACCAATGAGGCGGAACTGGCTTCTATTTATGCCACTGCATTTAAGCGGTTAGGCGTTCCCGTTAGTATAAAGGTTAACAACCGGAAGATCCTCGCCGCGCTGGCAAACCTTTGCGGTGGTCCGGCTTATATGGTAGACATTACGGTAGCCATCGATAAACTGGATAAGATCGGCATGGATAAAGTGAAAGAAGAACTGGCAGTAAAAGGACTCAATACACAACAGATCCAAACCATCGAACAATACCTGCAGATCAGCGGAACAGAAGAAGAAAAACTGACGCGCGCTGCGGCCCTCATTGGCCAGGACCCTGAAGGAGCCAAAGGCATTGAAGAACTTCAGTACCTGCATTCATTTTCCCCGGGCATGCTGGAAACGGACCTTACCCTCGCAAGGGGTTTGAATTATTATACCGGAACCATTTTTGAAGTGAAAGCCATTGGCGTTCAAATGGGCAGCATCGGTGGCGGCGGAAGGTATGATGATCTTACCGGTCTGTTTGGCGTAAAAGGTGTTCCTGGCGTTGGCATCTCCTTTGGGGTAGACCGTATTTACGATGTGATGGAAGAACTGGGTTTGATGCCCAAAGACATCGCTACAGGTACCAAGATTCTATTCTTCAATCTCGGCGAAACAGAATCCAGGCATTGCCTGAAACTGATGCAGGTACTGCGCGAGAACGGTAT
>REAQ01000196.1 GCA_004294195.1 Sphingobacteriales bacterium
AAAGGCATATCTGTTTTCCAGAAACACCCGCACCAGATTTTGGTCGCCATTACTGAATCGTTCTCCGGTCAATCGTTGAGCAAACACGCCGTTACGGGAATACAACATAGCGATATCCACCACCAACGCAATGACTAGCCCTGCCAGACCAGCCGTTGGAAAGGGCGACAAATGGGGCAGAAAAAAACTGATCACAAACAAACTGGCGATTACGGCCAGAATGATGAACAGACGTTTACGAAGGTATAGTTGCCGGATTAATTTCATTAACGTGGGATCTCGATACTTTTAATAAATCCTTGAATCACTTCATCCGTAGTGATGCCTTCCATTTCTTTCTCTGGGGTAAGCAACAAGCGATGCCGCAACACCGCAGGTACTACAAACACGATATCATCAGGCGTCACAAAATCCCTTCCCGCCATACCTGCAATGGCTTTGGATGCCATCATGATGGCCAATGAGGCACGGGGTGAAGCACCCAGGAAAACCGACTTACTATTACGGGTTTCCTGAACAACGGCTGCAATAAAACGCACCAGCTTTTCCTCCACATGAATACTTCGGATCTGTGATTGAAGTGACACGATATCTGCCGCTGTCAGTAATTTTTGCACTTGTGCCAGCTGATCCGTTTGAAGTGTTTTATCATTCAAACGAAGGATATTTACTTCTTCTTCCAGGTTGGGATACGGCACGTTGATCTTAAACAGGAAACGATCCAACTGCGCTTCAGGCAGTCGGTAAGTACCTTCATGTTCCACCGGATTTTGTGTTGCCACCACCATGAAAGGCGCCTGCATCCGATGTGTTTTCCCATCGATGGTAACCTGGCGTTCTTCCATTACTTCAAATAATGAGCTCTGCGTTTTGGCGGGCGAACGGTTGATCTCATCGATCAAAACCATACTGCTGAAAATAGGACCAGGCCTGAATTCAAAGGCTGAACTGCGCGGATCAAATACCGATGTACCCAATACATCACTGGGCATCAGGTCCGGCGTGAACTGTATCCTGGAAAATGGAATATCCAGGCATCTGGCCAGCAGCTTAGCAGTCAGCGTCTTTGCAACACCGGGCACGCCTTCTATCAGGATATGACCATTGCTTAAAAGTCCTGCAATCATCAGGTCCACCATCTGGTGCTGCCCCACGATCACCTTCGCCACTTCTTCACGGATAGCCACTACCGCACGGTGAAGGCCGGATAAATCTGTACGATGTTGAAATAATTGTTCGTCGCTCATTGGTTTGCGTATTTATGGAAGTCCTGAATATATGTATTAAGAGAAATCAAATGCTGGTCACTGATCTGCTCTTCACTGCGCACGGTCCTGATCAATGCCATCATGCGTAAAGCTTCATCTTCGGGCATACCCGTTTTATGGGAAAGTTTGGTTGCAAAGGCATCATCCGGCAATGAGGTATCTAGATAATAAGTAGATCGGATATGTTCAAAAAGATAAGTGATCTGCTTGAGCGCGATGTTGCGATGGTTGCGTTGATTGTAGTACACCTGGCTCACCGTCTCCACAAAATCAACGCTGGTATTGGTTACTGGTGGTATAACCGGGATGATCCGCTGGCGGCGTTTGGATTGAAAAACCATAAACAGGATGATGGCTGCCAGTGCTGTGAATAATGCAGATTTAAGCATCGGATGTTTAAGAATCATCCTCAACGGCGTTTGTTCTCCTACCCTACCCTGCTTAAAGTACTCATCCCAATAAAATCCCTCCGGATATTCAGGAAGGTAAGAAAAGGATGCGCTCACATATCCCGCGTTCTGATGGTTAAGCAAGGAAAAATTACTGTACATGCCGGGTACCGTATTGATGAAAATCCTCCCTTCACCAAATGATTGCATGATAAAATTGACTTTCTGCTTGCTGTTCATCCCGAGCACCGTGGCTTTAGCCGTATCAAACTTTTCAAAGTAGGCATTGATAATCCCTTTCGGCATCGCATAAGGCTTTGCAGCGGCAAGCGATGGATTCACCAGGTTGGTAGTGATGGAATCCATCGTCATGTCCCCTTTGATCTCCAATTTGAGGGTGTCAGAAAGTTCCTTACCAACATACTCGGAAGAAATAAACACATCATTACCCGCTTGCACATACCAAAGAAGGGCCTTCACATCTTCTTTATCAAAAGGTGTATACGGTGCGATGAACATGTATACTTCACCGTTAGGTATGTATGATGTATCGCCGCACTGCTCATAAGGCGTAATACGCAGCATATCTGGTTGGTAGCCCATCAGGGTATCCAATTCATGGTACAAGACATATGCACCATAGGGGATTTTATCTTTGTTGCTGAGTGTTGGTGTCCAGTCCGTTTCCTGTGGCTTCATATAAAGGGCTACGCTATAGCCGATGACCAGAACAACAATCAGATAGATATACCAGGGTAGCCTTCTCATGATTGGATCAGTTGAAGGTGTTCGGCAAAAATGCTCCTGATCTTGTCATACATTTCCCTCGTCACTTCAAACTCACCGTACCATCCAAACTCGTACAAAATGGTGACCCTCGCGAAACTGTCCGCATATGGTGTGCCGGTCAGTTCCCCTGCATAGTCGTGATTGGTTTTATTGATCGCGTAGTTAATGAGGTTGCGGTCAGACAGTTTGCGTAAACTATTCAGGTATTGCAGCCGGAGCGCCAGCCGGTAATTACCATCGTCCTCAGCCTGGCGTATAGCGGTTGGAAGATCCATTTCCCGGATGTCTTCATTGGATTCCGTAAATACGATTCCGGAGGATTTAGCAGACCTGAAGAGGTTACGCCGTTCCATCCCTGAAAACTTGTAAATGGTATAGAGGATCAGTCCGATAGCCACTGCATAAATGACGAACCTGGTTCCGTTTTGAACACCCTTGTTTTTGAAAGCGTCATCGATCCAACGCCAGAACCAGGACCAGAAACGATCCCAGAGACTTCTCCCCTTCTCCTCGTTGATTTTGTAGTGAAAATCATCGTTCTGCCGATAGGTATCCAACACTCCATCAGGCAAAACACGCGAAGTGATTACGGCACTGTCTTTTACTATTGGTGTCTGAGCATTGGCAACCATCATCGTACCCAACAAAAAGCATATCGTCAACATCCACCGCATCCTCAGTATTCTTCTTGTTGTCCATACTTTGATGAACTGGTTCCGAGATCATCGATCATTTTATCCAGACCGCCACCCAGTTTCTCTTCATGAAGGGAGTAATACAACACACCTGCACCTACAAACATGATGATATAAAACACCTGCTGGATCAGCATGGATAAACCATAAACCACCACCATGCCTTTTCCAAAAGTCTCACCAGCGTTCTCGGCACCCATCAATGCGCCAGCACCAAAAATCAGTGTAAGCATCATTTGGACCAGGAATGAGAAAATATAATAAATGATAAACAGCACCATCACATACCCCAAACTGGCCCACCAGTTTCCCCTAAGAAGCATGGCGGCACCGCTGAAAGCGTTACCGAATTCTTTCCCGGCGATGGTATTTACCGGATAGATCAACATCAGATAAGGAAACAAAATCAACAGGCCGATCATGGCAAAAAGCATGAACAAACCCAACAAGGCAATAGAACCCGCACTTCCTGCGCCACCGGCAACGAGTACAACGGGTACCATCACCAGCATTAATCCCAAAAACATCAGCACGGAGTAGAGCATATTGCTGAAAAAAGGTTTGGCGATCACTTTCAACAGCTCACCGGGCGTAGCTCTTCGGTCTTCTTCTTCCCAGACCTGCATGTATAAATAAATAGAAGTTGCCATGCCATTCACGGCCATATAGATCACTAGAATGGCTACCCATATTTTCCAATCTCCAAATAGTGTATTGGCCTTCCCTGCCGTCATGGCAGAAAATATCTGCATAAAATAGCCCGCACCAAGAAACACTCCGATCAGTAGAAATGGTAATACGAATACGCCATACAGAACCAAAAGATTTTTCCAGTTGAGCTTGATGAACTTAATGGTGTCAGTTACCTTCTCTCCAAAGTCCCTGATCCGTCTCAGCGGCAAGGTTGTATTCATTAGACTTTTTTAAAACGATATAAGGATAGATCACAAAATACCAGATGATGAATGCGGCAGACAAACTGAGAATGCTGACACTGAGCCAGAGCGGCATTCCGGTGTGCCGGGTCACATAACCTTCAAAAAACGCCGCTACAATAAAAACGGGAACCAATCCTATCATGATCTTGATCCCATCCATCGCGCCCCTGCGCATACTGTGGCCTCGGGAATAGGTTCCGGGAAATAAGATACTGTTGCCAAGGATGATACCTGCAGCACCGGCAATGACAATGGCGGAAATCTCAAGCGTTCCGTGAATAAATACCACCAGGATGGATTGCAGGCCTAATCCGTGTTTGAAGAAATAGTATTCAAAAGCGCCGAGCATTACCCCATTGCGGAACAGTCCATATACGGTACCTATGCCGAGGAAGAAACCCTGTACAAAAACCAGAAAAGAAACATAGATATTATTCAGTGCAATGGCTACAAACATATATCCCGGATCCATACTTTTATACACGCCGAAAGGATCTCCCTTTTCAATGTTTTCATTGGTCATGTTTACATAACCGTCACCCAGGATCAGTCGTATGAAGTTATCATCGTATTTGGCACTGAGCACGCCCATCAGCACAAAAGTCATGAAGAATAAAAACGCATACAACAGCGCTTTCCTGTTGCGGGCCAAAACCAATGGAAGATCTGTTTTCCAAAACTCAAGGAATCGATTTTTCTTCTCTTTCCTGTTTTTATAAATGGCAAGGTGAATATCTGCCGCGAGATTGTTTAGGTATTTAACTGTTTTGCTGCCGGGGTAAAATGTTTTGGCATAAGCGAGATCATCCGTAAGTGCCACGAAGCGCTCTGCCATGAGATCCGGATCGTTTACCGGTCTTTCATAGGTTTTCCAACGTTCAACATTTTGCTTTAGGAAAAGTGCCTCCCGCATGAAAACGAATATAAGGATAATGCCGAGAAAATTAAGGCTTTAAAACGTATTATTGTTATCTGATTAGACCTTAGAACCGTATGCAAAACATTACCATTCAGACCACACAGAATATTGACATTGAATATGAACTGGCAGGGCTCGGAGACCGCCTGGTTGCGTATTTGATAGACTTACTCATTTATAGTGCCTATTGGATCATCATGGCGCTGTTGCTTCAATTGGTGAAGTATGAGGGTGGTGTAGTTTTCGTCCTGATGGGATTACCCATCTTACTGTACCAGTTGCTCTGTGAGATATTTCTCAACGGACAGAGCATTGGAAAAAAAGCGAAGGGGATCAGGGTTATCAGCCTGGATGGCAATCAGCCACACATCGGTCAGTATTTGATTCGATGGGCCTTCAGAATTGTGGATACGATGATAAGCTCAGGATTGGTGGCGGTGCTTACCATTGCGTTGTCTGAAAAAACACAGCGACTGGGCGACATGCTGGCCGGGACAACCGTTGTGAGAACCCAAAGACGAACGATGATCCAGGACACGATCTTTATGGAGACCGAAGTACACCATCTGGTAAAATATCCCAGGGTTATTGAACTGTCTGACCGGGACATCAGCCTGATCAAGGAAGTATTGAACCGATTCGATAAACTACCTCATGAATCCAATGCCCTGCTCCTTAAAACGACCACTAAAGTGCAGGAACTGATTGGCATCCAGGAAATCATTGATGCGGAATACTTTCTCCGTGATGTGATTAAAGACTATAATTATCTGTCTGGGAAGGAAAGATCTTGATTAATGAGGCAATGCGGCAATGCGGTAATGCGGTAATGTTGGAAGCGCGGCCGTGCGTCGCCGGCCTGCGCATACACACCCGGAGTGGCTGCCGGCGCGCCGCAACGCATGGCGCGCCTTCCTACATTGCCGCACTGCCGCATTGCCACATTGGCTAATTGCCCTAGTATGATAATGCAAACAACACTCTCTGCGTACTTGGTTTTCCGGAATAAACACAAACGCCAGTCTCTTCTTTACTGCTGAGTGGAATGCAACGAATCGTAGCCTTGGTTTCCTGCTTGATCTTCTCCTCTGTTTCGCCCGTGCCATCCCAATGCGCGGAGATGAATCCTCCCTTGCCGTTTAGTACCTCTTTGAATTCTTCCCAGCTATTGACTTCTGTGATATGGGAATCTCTGTAAACCCTGGCTTTTTCAAACATGTTTTGCTGGATCTCCTCGAGAAGCGTAGCGATATATGGGGCCAGTCCGTCAAGACTGACACTACTCTTCTCTTTCGTATCCCTGCGCGCAATTTCTACCACATTATTTTCGAGGTCACGCGCACCCAGGGCAAGACGAACAGGCACCCCTTTCAATTCATATTCTGCAAACTTCCATCCGGGCCTTGCGTTGTCTGAATCATCGTACTTGACCCTTATCCCCACGGCTTTCAGTTGTTGCATGAGTTCGTTGGCTCTTGTATCGATGAGTTTCTTTTGTTCATCACCTTTGTAGATGGGAACGATGACCACTTGAACTGGTGCAATACGTGGCGGCATGATCAGTCCCTGATCATCCCCATGGGCCATGATCAGCGCGCCGATGAGGCGGGTAGACATTCCCCATGAAGTGGCCCAAACATATTCCTGCTGGTTGTCGCGGTTCAGGTATTTCACATCAAATGCCTTGGCGAAATTCTGTCCAAGAAAATGCGAGGTTCCTGCCTGCAGCGCTTTACCGTCCTGCATCAATGCTTCAATGCAATAAGTGTCTATTGCACCGGCAAATCTTTCATTGGGCGTCTTCACACCCTTGATCACCGGCACCGCCATGTAATTTTCCACGAAATCAGTATAGACGCCCAGCATTTTTACGGTTTCTTCTACTGCCTCTTCGGCCGTGGCATGGGCGGTATGCCCTTCCTGCCAGAGGAATTCCGTGGTCCGTAGGAACAGGCGCGTGCGCATTTCCCAACGCACCACATTGGCCCACTGGTTGATCAATAGCGGAAGATCCCTGTAAGAATTGATCCAGTCCTTATAGGCGTTCCAGATGATGGCCTCGCTGGTAGGCCGCACAATCAACTCCTCTTCCAGTTTGGAATCTGGATCCACCATCAGCTTACCCTTGTTATTGGGGTCAGCCTTCAATCGGTAATGAGTTACAACAGCGCACTCCTTTGCAAACCCCCCCTCTGCGTGGCCTTCTTCCTTTTCCAGGAAGCTGCGGGGAACAAAAAGGGGGAAATAAGCATTCACATGGCCGGTATCCTTGAACATCCTGTCCAGTACGTCCCGCATATTTTCCCAAAGGGCGTACCCATAGGGTTTTATGACCATACACCCCCTTACGGCAGAGTAATCCGCGAGTCCGCCCTTGAGTACCAAATCGTTATACCACTGCGAATAATCTTTGTCTCTGGATGTGATTTCCTTGCTCATGCTAATGCTTTGTATTTTAACAATTTCAACGCCGCAAAAGTAGTAACTTAGCTGTCATATAATAAACCTTCTTGCCGTGAAACAAAGAATTCTACTCCTAATTGTTCTTGCAACAGCTTTTGGCAGTTGTTCGGTATATAAAAACGGGCAGACTCCGGACGATGTTTATTATTCGCCCACAAAGGAGATTCCCGCTTATGTTGAGACTGAGGATGATGCCCGCAATGACGAGGCTACCAGTCCCGAGGACAGGTATCTCCGGATGAAGTCTACCAACCGCAACCGCTGGTCAGCTTTTGATGATGACGTTGCCTATTGGAATAACCCTACCTGGAACAATTCCTTCTATTTTAACAGTTTCGGCAGTCCTTACTACTCTCCCTGGATCGGATCCGGTTGGAATGTAGGCATCGGCACCGGCTGGGGATGGAACAATTGGGGCTGGAACGGCTTCGGCGGCATCGGAAATCCATTCTGCCCCGGTTTTTACGGCTCCCCCATCGTGGTAGTGAATCCAAAAACGGTGAACTACAAGAGCTATGCTCCCCGTGGTGGTAACCTGAATGCCTATAGCCGTACCAACGGTTATACAGATCCGAAGACCGGTCAGAAAGTATATGGTGTTTCCAGTGGTAATGCCAGCTCTGCTACCCTGCGTACCTACAGAACCAGTGGCGGGAACTATTACAACCCTTCAACAGGTTCTACCAGGAACAGTGGTGGTTCACCTTCCCGCAGCTTTAACAGCAACAATAGCGGCTCAAGGAGCAGCGGTACCACAAATACCGGAAGTTCCAATGGAGGCAGCCGTAGCAGTGGCGGAAGCAGTGGAGGAAGCGCACCTGTTAGATCATTCCCCCGCGGTGGCGGTAAATAATATTAGGAAATGGTTAGCTGATGTATAGATCGATTGGGAAGGCCCGTTG
>REAQ01000164.1 GCA_004294195.1 Sphingobacteriales bacterium
ACTGATTGTATGTACGACATTCTACAACTGAACGACATGCTCGTTCCCGAGCTTCTGGACATTGCGGAACAGCTCAAAATTCCAAACCCTAAAAAATTAAGCAAACAGGAAATCATCTACAAGATCCTGGATAAACAGGCAATATTGAACAGCGAAAACATGGACAAATCGAAAGACGAAAAACCGAAGAAGAAGCGCATCGTAAAAACCAGTACTTCCAACTCAACTGAAGAGGCGATCGTAGAAAGCGAAACGCCGGCAGTGCCTGAAAAGCCACGCGTGAAGAAAAAAGCTGAATCCGCTCCGGAAGAAATACCAGCGCCAGCTCCGGCACCAGCCCGCAAGCCAGAAAAAAAGACCATCAAAAAGAAAACAGAAGCCCAACAGGAAATACCGGACCTGGTTGATAACGACGACCAATCTGACATCGATGTAAAAGAATCTGTGTTGAATGAAGAAGCTGCAACTGCAGAAGCACCACCGGCAGAGCCAGAAGGTGCGCCCACCAAGCAGTTCAGTCTCCGCAACCGTGAGAAAGAACCCGTGAAAGAAACCTTTAATGTTGAATTCGATGGCATTATCCTCTCTGAGGGTGTTCTTGAAATGATGCCCGATGGATATGGTTTCCTGAGAAGCTCTGACTACAACTACTTATCATCACCAGATGATATCTATGTATCCCCTTCTCAAATCAAACTCTTTGGCCTGAAAACCGGCGATACGGTTTTGGGATCCGTAAGACCACCTAAAGAAGGAGAAAAATATTTCGCATTGCTTAAGGTTGATACGATCAACGGGAGACTTCCTGAAGAAATCAGGGACCGCGTTCCGTTCGACTATCTGACGCCGCTTTTCCCTTATGAGAAAATGACCCTCTCTACCGCTCAAAACATCTACTCTACGCGGATGATGGACCTGTTTTCCCCTATTGGTAAAGGACAACGTGGATTAATTGTGGCGCAACCGAAAGTTGGTAAAACGGTATTGTTGAAGGAAGTGGCCAATGCCATTGCAGCCAACCATCCGGAGTGTTACCTGATGATCGTGTTGATTGATGAGCGTCCTGAAGAGGTAACCGATATGGAACGCAGTGTAAAGGCTGAAGTTATTGCCTCAACCTTTGACGAACCGGCAGAAAAACACGTGAAGGTCTCAGCCATTGCATTGCAAAAAGCAAAACGACTGGTAGAATGCGGTCATGATGTGGTGATCCTTTTGGATTCCATCACGAGGTTGGCACGTGCACATAATACAGTTGCACCAGCATCCGGTAAGGTGTTGTCTGGTGGTGTGGAAGCTAATGCGATGCAAAAACCAAAACAATTCTTTGGTGCGGCACGTAAAATTGAAAACGGCGGATCACTAACAATCATTGCCACAGCATTGATTGATACAGGTTCTAAAATGGACGAAGTCATCTTTGAAGAATTCAAGGGTACCGGTAACATGGAACTTCAACTGGAAAGGCGCCTGGCGAACAAACGTATCTTCCCGGCCATCGATCTTCCTGCTTCTTCAACAAGAAGGGAAGACCTCTTGCTGGAAAAAGATGTACTTCACAAAATGTGGGTACTTCGCAACCACCTTGCAGACATGAATGCTGAAGAAGCAATGCAAATGTTGCTGAAGCACATGAAGAATACAAAAGACAACAATGAATTCCTGACGGCGATGAACAGCTAAACTAAAATGCTATTGGCTACTAGCTAGTAGCTA
>REAQ01000165.1 GCA_004294195.1 Sphingobacteriales bacterium
CGAAGAAGAAAAACAAAGACTGGAATACCAGGCTGCAGCTTTCTTTACGGGTAAACGCCAAAGCAAAATAGGCAGGCCCACTAAAAAAGAGCGTCGGGACCTGGACGATTTCGTTAACGACTAACCCAAGCCTCATGCATATCCATGTTCTGTCTGTTCTTCCTGAGTTGTTGGAAAGCCCTTTGCAACATTCCATCATGAAACGCGCGCAAGACAAAGGAATACTGACAGTGCAGGTACATCATTTACGCAAATGGGCCGTAAATGAATACGGACAGATAGACGACTACCAATTTGGTGGCGGCGCAGGCATGGTGATGATGCCGGAACCCCTCGCCAATGCTATAGAAGACCTCGGAAAGAACAAGCCTTTTGATGAGATCATCTATCTCACACCGGATGGGAAAACACTCAACCAGTCCATGGCCAATCAACTTTCGCTGAAAGAAAATATCCTCCTGATCTGCGGCCACTATAAGGGGATCGATGAACGCATCCGGCAGAAATATGTCACGCGGGAAATTTCCATTGGCGATTATGTGCTGAGTGGTGGCGAACTCGCTGCAGCGGTTCTCATCGATGCCATCGGAAGGATCATTCCGGGTGTATTGAACGATGAAACCTCGGCCCTTTTTGATTCCTTCCAGGATAATCTCCTTGCGCCTCCCGTGTATACAAGACCGTCAGATTGGAGAGGCATGAAAGTACCAGATATCCTGCTCAGCGGGGATCCAAAAAAAATTGAAGACTGGCGGTACGACCAAGCGGTGGAACGTACGGAGAAGCGGCGGCCTGACCTTCCTAAATAGCAATTAGCTAATAGCTATTAGCTAGTAGAGCGTTACGCAATGCTAACAGTGTAGCTTTTACATCCTTTGGAGTTCTATTCCAGTTGCGATGGATCTTCCATTGTTTAAATCTCTGCCACCAGCCAAGGGCCAACCAACCCAATATCGGCATCAACACCACTAGTCCGATCAACAGCCCATTACCACTCAACAATGTCACAACCCACCAAAGCGCAAGCCAAATCACATAACAGAAAGCAGAAACGGCGGATAACACACTGGTATAAAAATCCTGTCGGCTCACCTTGGTATCCGCCATATATTTACCCAGGAGATAAGGAGGAAGATTGATGAGTCCGATGATGAACAACGGCAACCCGATCAGTAATAACAATACCGTTACTACAGGGTTCTTCCGCTGAACCATCACTTCATCATTTAATCTATACTGGCTTAACAGTGCAAAATATGTATGTTGATCTGTAGCTAGTTTTGAAGCAGAATCATCATCAAGTCTACTCACGCGTTCGCATAACCGCTTTTGCGCATAAAAGTCCTCGTAACTGAATCGGCCTCCGCAATTATTATCAAACAGCTCCAACTGCTTCTCCACTATTGGGGATCGTTGATCCTGCTCCACATACAACACCACTTCCCGTAGGGCCATTTCAAGCTCTCGCATCAACTCGTTTACTGTTCGGGAAGCTTGCGCTACATACATCTCGCGGTACTGCTCACCAACCGCTATCACTTTTCCTGTAGTAAGTTGCACATCAGACAAGACCTCATGCTTTCGATAATGTATGCCGATGGGTACCACCTGAACGGTTATATCCGGAGCACTGGCAAGCGTTTGCAGGATGATGCGCGAAGTACCTTTTCTGAATGGCAACATGTTGCGCTCCATCCTGCTGAGTCCTTCAG
>REAQ01000166.1 GCA_004294195.1 Sphingobacteriales bacterium
GAAGCATACGCCGCAAAATTCGAAAATGGTGGAGACCCCAACTTCCCAGTCGCACCAAAAGGTTCTTATTTCTCCGGTGGCGCGGGATTGAGTTCAACGGCACTCGACTACGCGTTGTTTTCTCAAATGCTTATCAACGGAGGTGAACTGAATGGGGTTCGATTGCTCTCTCCGCATACCATCAGACTCATGACCACCAATCAGATCGGTGAGTTTCTTCTATTCGACAACCCAACAGATGTAAGAAGATTTGGATTGGGATTCGGTCTGTTCGCGGACAAGGCCGCTTCGGTTATGCCTGTAGGTTATGGCACCTATATGTGGGACGGCATGTTTGCCACTCATTTCTGGATCGATCCAAAAAATAATCTGGTAGTGGTCTTTATGCGCAACATCTGGCCCACGGCGGATTGGGATTTTGTGGACCGCATAAAGCCGGTGGTGTACCAAGCATTAGTTAAATAGAGCTTGATTAATGTGGCAATTTGAGAATGCGGTAATGCGGCAATGTTGGAAGCGCGACCGTGCGTTGCCGGCCTGCGCAGAAATACTCGGAGTGACTGCTGACGCGCCGCTACGTAAGGCGCGCCTTCCAACATTGCCGAATTGCCGCACTTCCGAATTGCCACATTAAAAACAGTCCCACATAGACATGCAGGACTTCTACCAAACTGTAGTATGAGAAAAGAAAGACTACTTTGTTTATTTCACACGCCCCTTCTCTGCATCAGAGCTTCCGGAATTTCGTGCAGCCAGCACCTTCCCCTTGCTGAACCTGTAGGTAAAGGTTAGCGTGGCTACACGCGTGTCCAGGATGCTGTTCCAGCTAGCCGATGAGTTAGCAACGGCAATGATTTCTCCGCCGGGTCTGTTGGTGTAAAAGATATCGTTGATGTTCAGTTTCAGCGCACCCTTGTTCTTCATCATCTTCATGCTCAGGCCGGCCCTTACCGTCCATACGGGAACCGTGATGAACTGTCCAACATTTACACTCGTGGTATAGGTTCCGGACAACTCAGCACTCCATTTGTTATTGATCGTGAACTGATTCACTGGACCGATATACCAGTACGTTCCTTCATTATTTAGCTGCTCACCATAGATATCTGATTTGAAACTATTCTGCATCAACTCGGTATACACCTGTAACATCCACCATTTTTTGATGTTAAATGTGCCATTGAAATTCACACCATAGGCCCATTGCCTGCCGAAGTTGCCCGGTCTGCTATAAAATATCCCGCCCTCCTGCTGTATGGTTTCACTGATCACATCCTCGGCATAACTCACCGTGAATGTAGTGGTATACTTATTTCGGAAGATGTGTGAGACTTCAAGACTCTGTGCAAAGGTGGGTCGCAGAAATGGATTGCCCCCATAGAGCGTAAATAGATCCAACGGATAGGTAAATGGATTCAGGTCCTTATAGTTGGGCCGATTGATCCGCCTGCCCAGATTAAACGCAAGCTGGTTTTTTGCGAGGGAATCCAAACGATACAAAATAAACAAGGTGGGAAAGAGACTCGTGTAGTGCCGTGAGAAAGAGGAGTCTTTCTGAATCGCGTTGCCAAATTGGTTGCCGGTGATATTCGTATTCTCCACACGCAGTCCCGCCTGCAAAGAAACCTTCTTCGTATTGTAACTGAAGTTGGCATAAACAGCATTGATATTCTCCGTATAGCTGAAGCTGTTGGTGAAATCATTGTT
>REAQ01000197.1 GCA_004294195.1 Sphingobacteriales bacterium
CTAAAGAAAACAAATTTCGAATTTGCAATTGTTAACAGTTACAACAGTCTGACCCTTGAAATGCAGACCGCAAGCTTTGAACGTAGTTACGAGCGAGCATTGGAGGATACGAACACAAGCCGGATTGTTTATCTGGATATATCATCTTTGCCCGGCAGCGAAACAGAGTCTTTGGTTCCATCAGAAACGGTGGTGGTGGTGTTTCCAGATATTAAAAGTTTCGTTTTCAGTTCCCTTGGCTGGATGATCGCAGGAGCTATTTTGTTTACCCTGATCATTCTCGCTGCATTCTTCATCACCGTGCGCGCCTTGTTGCGCCAGAAGAAACTCAGTGAGATCAAGAGTGATTTCATCAACAACATGACGCATGAGCTGAAGACGCCATTGGCAACCATTTCCCTTGCCGTTGATGCCATTCGTAATCCCAAGGTGGTGAATGACCCGGAGAAATTGCATTACTTCAGCAGTATCATCAAGGACGAGAACAAGCGGATGAACAAGCAGGTGGAAACGATTTTGCAGGCGGCATTGCTTGACAAGCAGGAAGTACAGCTGCGGTTGAAAGAGTTAAATATTCATGATATCCTCGCACATATCGCTGATAATTTCAAGCTTCAAATGGATGAGCGTAAAGGCAAGCTTGTAATTGAACCAGAAGCGCAGAATGATCTGATTGAAGGTGACGATGTGCATATTACCAATATGCTAAGCAACCTGGTAGACAATGCGATTAAGTACTCTAAGGAAGATGTACCACCAGTGATCACCATTAGCACGATGAACTATGGTAAGTACCTAAGGGTACGGCTTGAAGACAACGGCATCGGTATGAACAAAGAAACAGTAAGCCGGATCTTCGAGAAATTTTATCGGGCCCACACCGGGAACATTCACAATGTGAAAGGGTTTGGTCTTGGCCTTAGTTATGTACGCACCATGGTGGATGCGCATCATGGTAAGATCAAGGTAGAAAGTGTTCCCGGCAAGGGAAGCGTATTTACGGTTGACCTCCCCAATACTGGTTTATAAGTAACGGGACCGGCGCTGCGTTTTTTATTTTTTTAGTACGGGCTGCGTGGAGACGATCCTGATCATGCCCAACTTAGCAAATAACTTTATGATGGGGTAGGCGGGATCAAGTTCATACCATTTCACCGCGAAATTCGGACGGGCTCCTGCATGGTGGTGGTTATTCTGGAACAACTCGCCCATCAATAGAAAATCGATAAAAAAAGTATTTCTGGAATGATCATGCTCGTTGAAATTCCGGTATCCATATTTGTGCCCGGCCCAGTTCACCACTGCGCCCTGGATGGGGCCGATCAAAAAATGGATCGGCAGGAATAAAAACATCCACCACTCTGTAGCGAACATAATGTAGAGCGCTATATACACAAATGCAAATCCAAGCCTGGAATACCAGCTGTCTGCAACCTTATCGATCTTTGGATAAACGGGATAATTTTTGTCGAACCTTGGCTCCACTTTCATCGTTCCTTTATGAACACCGTTATATACTTTACGGGTATGCCACATCATTGTAAACACTTCCTTGAAAAAATGTGGGGTATGCGGATCCTTCTCTGTATCACTGTAGGCATGGTGCATACGATGCAAAATGGCATAGGCCCTTGCATTCAGATATGAGGTACCCTGCGTCACCCAGGTATAGATATGCCAGAACTTCTCCCAGAACTTAGACATCAGAAACATCTTGTGGGCAGAGTAGCGATGCAGGTAGAAGGTTTGACCAAACAGAGAGAGATACCAATGAAGGATCAGGAAAATAATGACAAACATGCAAATGTGAATTATACGGTTAATGCTCCTGTTTTACCTTGAGGAATGCACTATCCCTTTTCAGACTGGAGATCATAAAGATACGAACATCGCTTTGTACATCAATACGGTTTAACAATCCTGTTGTTCTGAATCTTAATCAGTGATCCATCGCCATAACTCAGAAACCGGAAATCGTGGGTTAGTGCATAGTCGTAGATTTCTCGCCAACGTGGACCAGCCAATGCAGCGATCAATAGCAGTAATGTGGATTGTGGTTGGTGAAAGTTGGTGATGATACCGGAAATCATTTGCGGCTGGTAGCCCGGTGCAATCAGCAGGCGGGTTCTGCAAACCATACGCTCCATTTTTCGAAGATGCATATAGGTAAGCAGATGTTGCAGTGCTTCTTCGCGGGGCAGCATGTTATATTGCAGTTGATCGTATACGTCCCACTGCTTTATTTCCATTTCTTCCAGCGAGATGTTTGGGTGGAGGGATGCTTTGATCCCCATCCAGTACAAGGATTCCAAAGTGCGCAGGGAAGTAGTGCCCACCGCAACGATCTGTTCATCTTTGGACAGTGCCAAAATGTTGTCCGTACTCACATCAATGAATTCTGCATGCATCAGGTGGTCTTCCATCGTCTCACTCTTCACGGGCTTGAAAGTGCCTGCGCCAACGTGCAGGGTGACAAACCGCGAAGTGATTTGTTTCTCCCGGAGCGATTCAAAAATCCGGTCAGTAAAATGCAATCCGGCCGTGGGGGCGGCCACGGAGCCTTCTTCCTTTGCATAGATGGTCTGGTATCTGTCATTATCTGACGCTTCCGCGTCCCTCTTCAGGTAGGGGGGAAGTGGGATCAGTCCTGCCCGATGCAGCAATTCCGCAAAGGTCATATCAGCGGCATTCCATTCCAGATTGAGCAGGAAGCAATCAGGCAACTGGTCGGCTATAGACGCTTTCAGGGTTGTAGCGCCCAGTTGTTTTTCCAGGACCATGCCTTTTTTCCATTTGCTGGCTCCGCCAACCAAACATTTCCACTGCACGGACCCGGTCTGGAGCATGGCCGAGGTAATATCCGGGTATTGATGGCCCGGTTCAAGGGCAAAAACTTCGATCTGCCCGCCCGTGGGCTTGGTGAACAAGATCCTGGCTTCTACCACGCGGGTATTATTAAATACCAATGAGGTGCCGGGTTGGAGGTGAGAGGGCAGATTCCGATATATGTCTTCCGATATGTTTCCATTCTCCCAAACCAAAAGTTTAGAAGCGTCCCTTTCTTCCAGGGGGAAGCGGGCGATCCTGCTATCCGGCAGGTCATAATGGTAGTCGGATATCCTGATTTCCTTGGGTGACTGCATAAAATGGGTGCTAACTCACAGTTAATTCACATGGTATTGACAGATTTCCACATATAAAATGGCAAAATTGCTTGTAAGCAAAGCTGGGGGCGACTTTAACCTGTGGAAAAATTAAAAAAACCGAATTTCACAACCAAAGTGGGAAATTGTGTTAATTTGTGTAAATATGGATCAGTTTTTGATAACTCCTTGTAAATGATAGGCTTTCTAGGGGAATACGAAGTCACCTTGGACGCCAAAGGCAGGTTCCTTGTACCGGCAGGGCTTAAGAAGCAGTTGCCGGAGGGGGAGACGAATGCCTTCGTTATCAACAGGGGTTTTGAGAAATGCCTGACCATGTACCCGGAGAAAAGCTGGGAGCCCATTTTTTCCAATATCAGCAAGCTGAATGATTTTGATCCCAAAGTTCGTGAATTCCGTCGATGGTTCCTTAACGGCGCCATTAAAATGGAGCTTGATTCAGCGGGCAGGCTTCTGATTCCGAAAAACCTGATGGATCATGCGGGCCTGGAGCGGGATGTGGTGTTGGTGTCAGCGGTGAACAAGATTGAGATCTGGGATAAGGCCAAATACCAGCAGTTCTTTGATCAGATCACGCCTGAGGCGTTTAGTTCGCTGGCTGCTGAGGTAATGAGCACTGTAAAACCCGATTAACATGGAGGTTGAAGGTGGAAGGTTGGAGATTGAAGGTGAATACCATGTTCCCGTTCTGTTGCAAGAAGCTATTGAGGCGCTGAGTGTTAAGGCTGATGGAGTGTATGTGGACTGCACGTTTGGAGGAGGAGGACATAGCAGGGAAATATTAAAGCATCTCGGACCCCTTGGAAAACTATATGCGTTTGATCAGGACGAAGCATCAAAGCGTAATCTACCCGATGACAATAGGATAGTGTTCGTACCCTTTAATTTCCGCCACCTCTCCCGCATGCTCCGTTTCCACGGGGTAGCTCAAGTGGATGGCATCCTTGCAGATCTCGGTGTGAGCAGCCACCAGTTTGACGAAGCGGCACGTGGATTTTCTACCCGTTTTGATGCTGAACTGGATATGCGAATGGATCAGCGGCAACCGCTCACTGCGGCAAAACTGATCCAGGAAATCAGTGAGGAAGAATTGGTGCGTATGCTTAGTGCGTATGGTGAAGTGACGAATGCAAAGACCCTGGCAAGAACGATGGTAACATATCGTACATCCGTACCCTTACAAACGATTCAACAGTTCAAAGACGCAGTAAGTTCTGTGGTGAGAGGAAATCCCCATAAATATTTTGCTCAGGTGTTCCAGGCCTTACGCATCGCAGTGAATGATGAAATGGGAGCGCTGAAGGAAATGCTGGAACAATCATCGTCGGTGCTTAAGCCCGGAGGAAGGTTGGCGGTGATCACCTTTCACAGCATTGAGGACAGGATGGTGAAGACGTATATGAAGAACGGAAGTTTTGAGGAAGAAGAGGTGGATGAGATCTATGGAACGAGGCGAAAGTCGCCATTCCTCATCATCGCGAAAAAGCCCATCGTTCCGTCCAAAGAAGAACTCGTAAGAAATCCAAGATCGCGAAGCGCAAAACTAAGGGTTGCTGCGTTGATCTGATCTAATCTCCAATATCCCAATAACTAATTACCCATTAGCTAGTAGCTATTAGCTAATAGCTAATGAAATACAACCTAATGGAGCTACGGGAACCAAAACTAGAATGGAGAAAAATGTTGCTGAGCTATCAATGGATAGTCAAGAACACGGCTTTCTTTCTTTTTCTCTCCCTGCTCACCGTGTTGTACATCTACAACGGTCACGTTGCAGAAAAAACGATCAAAGACATTAACCGTTCCTCCCGCGAACTCAAGGAGCTTCAGTATGAATACAAGACCATACAAAGTGAACTGATGTTTCAGAGTAAGCAGAGTGAATTGGTAAAAGCGGTGGAGCCGTTGGGATTAAAGGAGCTTTCCCAGCCACCACTCAGACTGAAGGATTCTATTTATTGATGCTATAAATCCGGTTACGCGGTTGGATATTAAAAAGGACATATTGTGGCGGGTGTACCTGATCTTTCTTGGCATCGTTGTCTTCAGCCTGGCCATTGTGGGTAAGGCGTTTTACATTCAGACCGTTGAAGGCGCTTATTGGAAGAACATGAGCGATAGTCTTCATCTGGAGTATCGCGAACTGGATGCAGAAAGGGGAACGATTTACAGTGAAGATGGATCGATGTTAAGTACTTCGATCCCATACTTTGATGTGCGGATTGATTTTGGTGCTGAGGGCTTGCGTGATAAAAAAGGAAAACGATTCACGGAAAATATTGATTCCCTTTCCATCGCCCTCGCAGGCATGTTTGGGGACCAATCTTCGGAAGCTTATAAAAAAGAATTGAAGCAAGCCTATAAAAAGAAGGAACGTTATTTTCTCCTCCAGCGCAACATCAGCTTCCGGGACTATCAGCAATTGCGAACTTTTCCCCTGGTGCGGCTCGGCAGGAACAAGAGTGGTTTCATTTTCGAAGAAAGAGAAAAGCGGCTCACCCCATTCGGACTGCTCGCCAACCGTACCATCGGCTTGTCAAGGCAATATGTTGGTGATAATGGTGTGGTGGTGAATAAAAATGTTGGTCTTGAAAAAACCTACGATACCCTATTGAAAGGCGAAAACGGAAAGCGCCTCGTGAGAAGGATCTCTGGAGGCGCGTTTGTACCCATTGAGGGTTCTGAGATTGAACCTGAAGATGGACGCGATGTGATCACTACCATCGATGTAAATATCCAGGACATTGCAGAGAATGCATTGATGAAAGTGCTTGTGGAGAATGAAGCAGTACATGGCACCTGCATTGTGATGGAAGTGAAAACCGGAAAGATCAAGGCCATCGCAAATCTCGGTCGCCAGGAAGATGGAACCTACTTCGAAGACATGAACTATGCCATCACAAAAGGCGAACCCGGTTCAACCTTTAAGTTGGTGACAATGCTGGCAGTACTGGAAGATAAGTTCGCCAACCTGAACACGGTAGTGGATCTGGAAGGCGGCACCTGGAAAACTGCCGGCAGAACAGTGTATGATTCTGAGAAGCATGGCCGCAATGGAGTGACCATCAAGCAGGCTTTTGAATTGAGTTCTAACGTGGGCATGGCTAAAATGGCCGTTAATTATTATTCATCCAACCCCTATAAATTCATTGACCACATCAAGAGATTGAAACTGGATTCAGCCACCGGAATCGATCTCTTGGGTGAGTCAAAACCCGTAGTCCCTACGCCGAAGTCCAGGTATTGGAGCGCACCATCGCTCCCCTGGATGTCCTTCGGTTACAATCTTTCGCTGACACCACTGCATACCCTCATGTTGTACAATGCCGTTGCCAACAATGGTACCATGATGAAGCCTTACCTCGTCAATGCTATCATGAGAGACGGTGCCGTGGTGAAACAGTTTGAGCCACAGGTAAAAGTAAATGCGGTATGCTCTCCCCAGACACTCAGGCTTCTGCAGGACTGTCTCGAGGGTGTGATGGTGGAAGGAACAGGAAAATCACTGGCCAGTCCACATTATGGTATCGCCGCGAAAACGGGTACAGCCCTCGTTGCTAACGGAACTCGCGGATATGCGGATCATATTTATCAATCTTCTTTCGCAGGATATTTTCCTGCAAAGGATCCCAAATATTCCTGCATCGTGGTAGTCCGCAATAAGCCCTTCGCTAAAAAATATTATGGTGCAGCAGTGGCAGGTCCTGTGTTCAAAGAAGTAGCCGATAAGCTTTATGCGATGAACACATCAACCTTACCTGTATATACCGCAGTACCCGTCAAAGACAGTACACTGGTGTACTGGGCGGGTTGGAAGCAGGATTTTTCCAAAGTATTCGTGCAGATGGGTGTACGTGTGCAAGACTCAACAACTTCTGCCAAATGGACCTTTGTGCAAAGGCAGGATAATAC
>REAQ01000198.1 GCA_004294195.1 Sphingobacteriales bacterium
AATATAAAGCAAATAAGTTAGGTCCACTCATGTCTACCGCATGCGTCATCATCCTTACACCCACCTGACCATCGTACTTCACTTTGAGTTTGCCGCTGGTTCCTGCACGTGTAGTGATCAGCACCACACCGTTTGCAGCGCGTGCACCATAGATGGCGGTTGATGCCGCGTCTTTCAGAATGTCTACCGTCAAGATGTCCGTGGCGTTGATGTTACGGATATCCGTTGTGATGATTCCATCCACCACATAAAGGGGTTCAACTCCACCAAGGATAGAACCCGTACCCCGGATACGCACCGTTGGCGCACTACCCGGCGCGCCGCTGTTCACCACCTGCACACCGGCTGCACGACCCTGTATGGCCTGCGTGGCGGTGAGGACGGGAAGATTGGCGATATCTGAACCCTTGATGGATACAGACGAACCCGTGAGGTCCTTCTTGCGCGCCGTACCATAACCAATAACAACTATTTGCTCCTGGGTTTGTACCCTTTGTTTCAGGACGATATTAAAATCTGTTCTTCCCGCAATCGCGAGATCCTGGGTTTCATAACCAACCGCACTGATCTGAATCGTACCATTGTCTGGCACTTTCAATGTGAAGTTTCCATTGGCATCCGTCACGGTACCTTGCTGGGTTCCTTTTACAAGAACAGAGGATCCCGACAAAGGATTCCCTGCTTCGTCCGTCACACGACCTTCTATCTGACGGTCTACCATCTCTGTCATGGTAGTGCCCGGCGCCATCAACACCACAAGGTTGTTCTCCATGATCTTATACTGCACGCCTGTTCCCTGGAACATGCGCGACAAGAATTCATTCACTGGCATTTTCCGCGCCTGGATGTTCACTTTTTTGTCTGCCGGAATAGTGGCTTCATTGTACAAAAACCGAAGCACGGTTTGCTTCTCTGTCTCCACGATCGCTTTCTTTAATTCAACTGACTCCAGCCGGATCGTAATTTCCTGTGCGTTGGTACCACCGAAGGCGTAAAATCCTGCCAGCAAATAAAGCAGGATGATCGATCTCCGTAGCACCCGCATCATGTAGGTATTGGGTTGCAAGCGTTTCATCGTATGTAGATATTTTCTTTGTCGATCCTGAACTTAAATCCATGAACCATCTGCATAGCTTCAAGCGCCTGCGCAATGGTTTCTGTAGTGAAGGTTCCGGTAAACTCAAGGGTTTCGGTCTTTTCATTTTCAAATACAAAACGATAACCGTATTTGCGCTCCAGCATTTTCGCCAATGCCAAAAAGCTTTCTGAGCGAAACACCAGTTTATTCTGTATCCAGGCCGTTTCTTCCACGAGCCTACCGGAATCTGCAAGAGCAATGCGTTTCAGACTCACAAGCGGAGAGATGGTTCTAACCGGTCTGCCGGCCTGAGGATTGTTTTGAATTGCAACGGGTACCAGAACTTGTTTAGAGACCACCAGCTTTTCATGTGGCCGCAGCTGATAAACATCATCAGGCCTGTCGTCAAGCCTCACTTCCACGGCACCCCTGATCAGGCTGGTTTCAAAATTAGCATCCTCGGGATATGCTTTTACATTAAATGCCGTGCCCAAAACTTTTATCTCCATGGCACCAGAACGCACACGGAATGGCCTTTGCTTGTTATGGGCAATATCGAAAAAAGCCTCTCCTTCCAGGAATACCTGGCGTTCTCCGTTTTTAAGACTGGCAGCGTCATACCGCAGTCTTGATCCAGCATTCAACCATACCGTGGATCCATCTGGCAAACTCAACTTTCGCTTTTCAGCTGTCTGGGTAACTTGTGTTTGCCAGGTTGGGGATGCAACAACAATAGGTTGCCTTATTTCAGGATTGTCCCGGAACATCCACCAATATCCCAGTCCCAGCAGGCATACCATGGCGAAGGCGGTGGTGCCAACCCATTTCTTATTCCGATGAAAACGATGACTTTCCGGTTTTGGGAATTCTTCCTGAAGGTTATCGGAGATTTCTTCCCGATATTTCAGCCAGTGACGAACATAAGCTTCTTTAGCTTCTAATGAGGGTAATTGCTGCTTTTCCTGAATGATCATCTGCTCAAACCATTCCATGATCAATTGCCGGGAAGTATCCTCCAGCAACAGCCGATCCAGTTCTTCACCTTCGGCTTCCGAAAGGGCTCCGGAAAATTTACGGGCAATGAGCAAATGAAAACGATCTTCCATGCGCAGCAGTTGGGGTCTATCTAAAGGACAGCAAAAACAGGCCGAACCCCCAAATGGAGTAAAAATTTATTTTTTAGAAGCTGGAGCGAACCGATAGAAAAGGGCCGATGCAATCTTCTTAATAGCGATCACCAATTGATTGTCAACAGTACCCACACTCAGCCCAAGCACTTCTGCGGCTTCCTTATAGCTGAGGCCATCTTCCTTTACCAGTTTGAATACCATCTTGCAACGTGGCGGTAAGGCATCAATGGCCGCGCGGATCCTAGCATCCATTTCCTTTGTGACAAAAGCCTGTTCGGGATTGGCATAGGGATCAGCTAGGTCAACATCCAGATCGTCCAGGCGAACTACGGCTTTCTTCTGTAGCTTTTTCTGGTAGTTCATCGCGGTGTTCCGCGTGGCGATATACAGGTACACACGAAGATTAGCTATATCAAGCGCATGGCTTCGGTTACGCCAGAGGGCAATGAATACATCTGAGACAATTTCTTCGGAAAGTTCTTTGCTTCTTGTAATAAGGAATGCCAGTCTGTGCAGGCGATCATAATAGCTTTCAAACAGCGTTTTATAAGCAGCCTGATCATCTGCGGCCACAGCCGCAAGCAAGATTCGATCGTTGGGTTCCGACGGCAAAGCGATAATGTCAGTTTATTGAAGATACAAATTCTCCGGCTGTGTTGTGCCACAAAACTTCCAAACGGTCATTGAAAAAATCAAATCCCATACCGGGAAGGGTTTCGGGAAATCTCCCATACACCAGTGGTAACCTCACCAGGAGTGTTGTCTGTATTCTCCGCCTTATCAACCCATATCTCCCATTTGCCTGTAATAATGTCCGTCTCCCGGTCAATGGTGCCGCTGTACATCAGTCGGGTTGACGATACCTCCCCCAGGTCTACGTCCTTTCCTTTGTCGTCAATGGCCTGGTGCTTTTTATAATGCTTGACAAAACTGATAAAGGTATCATCGATATAACCTTGTAAACGGGCCACTTCCGTATTCACGCCAATGCCTTCCAGTTCCACACATTTACCGGTAAAACTGCGGTCTTCTTTTTGCTCAATGATGATGGAGAACAAGATCTTCGCACCTTCTACCAGCGGGCCATATTCTGAACCATATTGGTAATATCCATACCATTGTCCGTTGAGGTTTATGGCCTTTTCCGTAGGCTCTAACGTTAGTTTCTTTTCAGTCATAGAGGAGTTTCAACAGGTCATACAATCTTGATCCATGAATAAATTAATGCATTCGTTCCAAATAATCAATATTTAGTCATAGCTGATCATAGACAATAAATAGCCGGCATAGGTTGGCCGGGCGTTTACATGAAAATTCAAGGCTTTGGTCAGGGAAAATTCAGAAGTACTCCGGCCGTACATCGGATCCAGACAGGATTTCCCAACAGCTAAAACGATGTAGTTAGTCGATATTCAACGCGATCCCTTTTCAACAACAAGTTTTTCCCCATGCCAAGAGTAGCTACCCAACTACTTTTTCTCGGATCATTTTTTTCAGGAGCACGATCAGCCCCAGATGGTAGTGCATGTGTTCAATGTTTCCATGCAGGTTCCGATAGATCGATCCATATCTTTTTTCCAAAAACGTTTCTTCCAGCCTCTCCGTACTGAACCCTTCCACCATCAACGCAAAAGCCTCTCCTTCTGCATACACCTTCGCCAGCATCGTCTCCCAATCCGTTGCCGAGCGAACCGCCGGTGCATTGAACGGATCTTTATCATACCCTTCCATTGATCCACCGTTCAATACGTGCATCTGTACTCTCATATAATAATGCATATGGTACACCAGTACCGCAATGGTATTGAAAGAACCAACCTTCTGGTTAGCTTCTTCCCAGGTGATGTCCTGGATGACCTCTTCAAACCAGACCCAGGTCCAATTTTTTCCTTTGTAAAATTCGCGAAAATGCTGTGCGATGTGGGTTGCCGTTGTCATACTGCGTAGTAGGATATGTTTACCCCATGCCTAAAATACACCAAATCCTACCGGCAAGATAAAATCCTGTTTTTAGGGGAAGCCGGAATCTTCGTCGCCTCTCTACCTTGAGCAAATGCGCAAATCATCGGCAATGAAAAGATTTATTCTCTCCATACTGTGCCTGCTACTGATGTTCATATCCTTTGCACAGGTAAAACCGACCCCGAAAAAACCGACGCCATCAAAAACGCCTTCTTCCACAGAAATAGATCGCATGATGCAGGAGGCGATGAAGGGGATGAGCAAAGAGGATCAAGAAGAAATGAAAAAAATGATGAAATCGGTTCAGCCCGCAATGGATAAAATGATGAACAGCACTGCCGACTATCCGGAGTTTACAGAAAATCTGCAGTTGGTACCTGCAAAAAACCAATCGAAAATAACCGGTATAGAGAAGAAGATTTTTTCACCTGCAGCGTTGCAACAAAATACCCTCGCTCTTTACACTAAACTCATGATCAATGCGCCGGCAGAAGAAAAAAAAATCGTCAACCAGGTTGTGACAAAACATAAAAAAGCCGATGTCCTTATGGCGGCTGCGTCAACTGCGTTTCTGATGGGACATCGTGCTGCAGCAGCAGGATTGGCGATGAAAGCAGTGATGATCGACGGAAAAAATATAGTGTACCAGAATAACCTCGCAGCCATCCTCACCCAAACTGGCTATCCGGAGAAAGCCATTCCGTATTTGAATACACTAAGAGCAGTAAAGCCTGGCAATAGCACACTCAACAATAACTTAGGATATGCATGGTTTTATCTCGGCGAGTTAGATAGTGCCTCAAAATATATCCAGCTTGCATTGCGCCGCAACCCCGCACATGCAGAAGCACAGTTATGTGCGGGCGTAATTGCGGAAGCTCATGGTGACGAGCCATCGGCCATCCATGCATATGAGGAAGCCTTCACAGAAACCGCCAGCCACCTGCCCGCAAATATGCTTAGGAACAAAAACAAAACCAATCCATCTGCATTGGTGGATTATCAACGGCTGATCCATTCCATTACCATTTTTGAATACTTTGACTCTAACTGGAGTAAGTTACCCGTCATTACCAATGAGGTAACTGCATGGGAAAAAAATACGGCCACCTTAAAAGGCCTGGACACCATGCATGAAAAAATCTCCAAAGAGATCGAAGGTTTCAAAAAAGAAGCCGAAAAGGAAATCGAAGCGCTATTGGATAATGATAAAACACCTGATGGCGACAAATTTGTTGCAGAAATGATGACTGCCAATCTCGAAGGGTTAAATATGATGTCTAAACCAGCCCTGTATATATTGGCCATCCTTACAGAAGAGTACAAACGCATGGTGACGGAGATGCAGGATAGTGCCCTTGCCGTTCAACGATTCGTGGATTATCAACGGGATCTGAAGAGCAAAGTTGCCCCGGATGCCAAATGTCCGGTCTTTGATAGAAAATCCAATGAGTTTATGCAGGCGGTGAATCCGCGCATGCACAAGTTATGGAAACGTAATCTGGAAAAATTTAGGGTCTGGTTGAATGTGTGGTGCACCTGGCGATGGTTCATCACAGGCAATGTCAAAAACACCGTCACTGTTGAATTGCTGGAATGGGAACTGGGCTTTCTGGATCTTCGTCGTAGTGCCTTCCGTACATTTGTCGTTGAAAGTCAGCATTGCAAAACCGTCGATGAACCAACTGCCATCGAAGCCGAAGACCTGCTATACTATTACACAGATTGTATCCCTGAAGTTAAACTTCCGTTCAGCATCAGCACCCTGGAAGCCAGTGCCAACGCAGCTAAGATGGACAACAATGCATTTGGCATCAAGTACAGCGGTCAACCCATCCCCAATGCTTCATTCACTTTTGGCATCAGCGGAACCGTGCTTAGTGAACCAGGTTTATACGGCAATCCTGGAATGAAAACCTCAGAAGGCGGCATAACGCCCCAAGGCATAAACTATGCCGATGCCAACGATGATGATGAATTGATTCCTTTACCAAAGCTTCCACCAGCAAGTGAAGATGACCTAACACCCTTACCCAGGATCTTCAAAGAGCCGTTGGATGAACTTAATCCACTTCCAAAGATTCCCAAAGCTCCATTAGACGACCTTGTTCCGTTGGATAAAGGCCTTCTCCTTTCTCCAGCCGATAAAAAAGCGTTGGCACAAGCACATATCGCCCGTCTGTCGCTCAATAAAAAACTCAAGAGAAACTGTATTAATGTTGGAACGGGCAAACTGGAAGTGATCACGCCAAAAATTGTAGTTGGCGAGGGTGAACTAATCTTTGAAGAATCAATGATCTACGAAGAAAAAACAGGCCAATGGGGAAAGCAGAAAGGAAAAATTGTGGTAGGTGAAGGCGAACTCATTTTCGAAGAATTGCCAACTGGTTCAGACAAAACCGAGCCGTCCAAACTTCAAACGATCATTAACAATGGTATGGAAATCCTGAAAACAACAGCGAAATCAGTAGCCAATTTATTCAAATGAGCCAAACAACGCGTTCATGATATACAGCATTTGCGATATAAAAAATTAAACAAAAAAAGTTTTTTTAACAAATTCTCTGTCATCAGCGAACTTAATTCAAGCGATAAGGTTTCTGTTTAAGTTCCTAACGTTGATTGTTAAACAATTTTTTCACTCCTCAATTACTTTTTATGTGGCTCAAACTTTTAGAGATTTTGCCCATCGCTAACGACAATTATGTAGCATTTACCTTTTTTACAGGTACTATGGCTATGCTTGCTGCTTCTGTTTTTTTCTTTTTTGAGACAACGAATACTGAAAAGAAATGGAGAACATCTGTTCTCATTTCCGGATTGATCACATTTATTGCTGCTGTGCACTATTATTACATGCGGGATTACAACCTGGC
>REAQ01000004.1 GCA_004294195.1 Sphingobacteriales bacterium
GCAAAGCCCAGCGGCACGCCGCTAATAATGGCTGTACCGCAATCAGGCCCCATCACCAACACGCCGCGCTTTTTAGCCTCCGTTTTGATCACGACTTCTTGCGCCAGCGGCACGTTGTCGCTAAACATAAAGACGTTCAGGCCTTGCTTGACCGCCTTTAAAGCCTCGGCTGCCGCATATGAGCCCGGCACAGAAATTTGAGCGATATTGGCAGCAAGTTTTTGCAAACCCATAGCCACCGTGCGCGGTGCCATTTCTTCCTCAAGCGAGCCGCTAGCCGCTTTGGCTGTGCCTGCTAATTGGCTTTTTGCCGCTTCGATAGCTGCCTCACAGGCCTTATCTGATGTGGCCTGCACCACGACCATCACATCGGCTGGTGCGGCGTTGGCAACCTCTGAGCTTAGCAATCCAGCCTCTTGCAAAATTTCTTTATTGGCCGCATCGCCATTGCGGTGTAGGAAAGCAACTATGGCACAATGCTTTGATTTCCAATTAGTTGGAAGTGTTGTAGAAAACGACCGAGACACTAACCCGCCTTTTGTGAGGGGTTCGATAATGGGGTCGCCGGTAGCATCGGAAAGGGCATCGCGGAAAACGTGCCGATGCATGTAATCCACGATTTTTACGCCGTTTTTGAGTTGCAAATCCGCTATGCTATCCTCAGTGATATACACTGATAGACGGATATCACCACTGAGGTCTTCGTCGGGGGCGATATTTACTTTTAGATTCAATTGGCGCGTGGCATCATCATATTCTGGCAATACAAAAAGTCCGATTTCGGGCTTTACAGCAACCCGGCTATTGACATAACCCGGCCACGATAGCCGATAAGTGAACAACTCTTCTTCGCCATTGAATTTGATGCGGTCAATGCTCGCGGCGGGTGCGCCGGGATCGCCGGTGATGTACAAATAATCTGCTACGGCGCGACTATCGGGAGTCCGAAAATCATACCGGCTTTCAGGATATGGCTCATCGTATCCGGCTGCTGCATGCAAAGCAACGATAATCAAGTTATCCCCCAAATTTTCGCTCAATGTCTGCAATACTGCCGCGCCATCGGGGCAGTTAGTGCAGCGTATTCCGGTCAGTTCTTCTACCACAACTTTACGTTCACCTACTTCCAGCGGTGGGATAATGATGGGTTTTTCTTCACAAGAAGAAAACAATGTGACAAGCAGGCAAGGCGCAGTTATCAGATATTTGAATTTCATATCGTTATATTTTTTTTATTAAAATGAAGTATTTTCTATAAAAACCAACTATCCGATTATTTTTTTTCGTAAAAAAATAGACGCTATGATATAAATAACAATGACTAATGACAATGCCAACTCGCGCAACCAAATGGCCAAAAAGGCGAGAAGTCCTAAAAACGCTACATTGATCAAGTTACTCTTCAAATCAAACCGTTTTATTTTGAGGCCAAACATGGGTATCTCGCTGATAAGCAAGGCACACAAAACTGGAATCAAAGCGTACACCAACCACATTTGTTGCGCCAAAAAATCGCTCATTCCGAATCGATTGTGTTGCATACCCAGCGACAAGCCCAACACAAAAACCGTGCAGGCGGGTGTACTCAACCCCAAGAAATAACTCGTTTGGCGGGTATCGAGGTTGAATTTGGCCAGTCGCAACGCCGAAAATGCGGCCAAAACAAACGCTGGTAACGCCCCAAAA
>REAQ01000005.1 GCA_004294195.1 Sphingobacteriales bacterium
TCGAAACCGCGATGAACATCCAGCAGGATAAAGTACACGACCGCGACATCAGCGTGGAGCGTCGGATGGAGTTGGGCAATAAAATTTACGTCGAATTGGTCACGATTTGTGACATCGGCAAGGACATTTGGGCGGCTGCCGACCGCGTCAAATATGACCAGTATTGCATCTACGAAAGCAATAATGAAGAAAAAAAGTCCCGAAAAGCCCGGTCCGCGCAAGCAGCGGCTTGATTTGGCCCATTTTTTGAAAAAAATAAAATCAGACGGTCATACCAACATCCGCCAAAAGTGTACGTTTGTCCGTCATTTTTATAACAAAACACCCACAAATCACTAATCCATCATCTATTTTAGCACGCTATCACACAATGAGCGAGAATCAAAATTCTAATTCGCGGATCTACGGGATCATCGTTACCCTATTGCTGTTGCTGTCCGCTGCCCTCGGCTTTTTCTTTTGGAATAAAAGCAAATCGGCGTTGGCCGAAGGCGAAAAACGCAAACAAGAAATCGTTCAACTCACCAATGAAAAAAATCGCCTGACCCAATCGCTCGATAGTCTGACCCTTTCGTACGGCGACCTCCGTACCGAAAACGAAAACTTGACAAGCCGCGTAGCCAGTTCGGCCACGCTGGTTCAGCAAAAAGAAGGCACTATCCGAGAAATCAAAACTCAACTTACGCAAGAAGTGAATGCATTGCGCGCCCAAGTGGCCGAGTTGCAAAAAACAAAAGCGGAGTTGGAGGCCATTATCACGGTATTGCGGCAAGAAAACGCCACGCTCAAATCCGAAAATGCGGCCTTGCGCGGCGAAAATGACCAACTCAAAACCGACAAAACTTTGCTGACCGATCAGGTCGATGACCTGTCGAATAAGTTGGCCGAGCAAATCAAGAAAACTCATTCGGCGACATTTAAGGCCACTTCGTTCAAAGTGGAAGTGCTGCGCAAGAACAAAACCACGGGTCGCGCAAAACGCGCTCGTGATTTGGCGGTGAGTTTTGACCTGACCGATGTGCCGCAGTCATTTCAAGGGGCCCAGACTTTGTACTTGGTGATCACCGATGACAAAGGCAAACCCGTCGCGTCAGTCAATCCGACCAAAAAAACCGTCATGGCTCCCGCCGGAAACGTTGAGATCATTGCACAACAAACAAAAGTAGTCGACATCACAGGTACACAACGCCTGTTGTTCAACCATAAGTTGGAAGAAAAACTTGCCAAGGGCAGTTACGTTGTAGCAATTTATTGCGACAAAGGTTTGCTGGGCGCATCGTCGTTCCGTTTGTCGTAATTATTTGATTTAGAATACTTTACAAGCGGCCTAACCTGATTGACATCAGGTTAGGCCGCTTGTTTTTTGGAAAAGAAAATAGGGGTATAGAAAGCGAAGTCTGCTGACTTAGCGCGTTCTTTCAACCCATAAAAAAACCTCGATGGGCTTTCCCACCGAGGTTTTTTTTATAGAAAATCAATGATTATTTTTTCTTTTTTGCTGCGGGTTTTGTGGGCTTAGCAGCGGGTGCTTTGCCAGCGGCAGCGAGATTGGATTGACGAGCGGCGCGGGCCTTAGCAAGGATTTCTGCGCGTGTCATTTTAGGGCCGTCCGAAGCAGGCTTCGCGGCTTTTTTCGGCTTCGCTGCGGCCTTCGCAGGTTTTGCAGCGGGTGCTTTACC
>REAQ01000199.1 GCA_004294195.1 Sphingobacteriales bacterium
TTTTTGTTTTATGAATCAATTTTTTAGTCAAGATATTGCAACAATTGCAGATACAGAAATCCGCAACGACTGGACAAGAGAAGAAATTAGCCAAATTTTTCATTCCCCAATTTTAGATTTGATTTATCGTGCGGCTACGGTTCATCGCCAGTTTCACGACCCACAAGAGGTGCAAGTTTGTACACTCTTGTCTATCAAGACAGGTGGCTGTCCCGAAGACTGTGCCTATTGTCCACAAGCGGCTCGCTATCATACAGACGTAAAAGTGCATAAGCTACTGACTGTCAATGAAGTTTTATCAAAAGCTCAAAATGCCTTAGAGGCAGGAAGTACACGCTTTTGTATGGGTGCGGCATGGCGTGAGGTTCGGGACAACAAAGATTTTGACCGGGTAGTGGAGTTTGTACAGGAAGTCAACAAACTGGGCATGGAAGTTTGCTGTACCCTCGGCATGCTCAACGAACACCAGGCCAAAAGACTGGCAGAAGCAGGCTTGTACGCTTATAATCACAACCTCGATACCTCTTCAGAATATTACGGCGAAATCATTACCACCAGAACATATGATGACCGGTTAAAGACCCTGGATAATGTTCGCCATGCTGGGATTTCTGTTTGTTGTGGCGGAATTGTAGGCCTTGGGGAAACCCATGGTGACAGAATCAAGATGCTGCATACCCTTAGCACGCTTCCGGAACATCCGGAATCCGTTCCCATCAATGCCCTGGTACGCGTAAAAGGAACCCCATTGGAAAACAATGACAAGGTTGACATCTGGGACATGGTGCGCATGATAGCCTCTGCAAGGATCCTGATGCCGAAGGCGATGGTAAGGCTTAGCGCCGGTCGCGCTGAAATGAGTATTTCAGACCAGGCCCTTTGTTTCATGGCAGGAGCCAATTCCATTTTTGCAGGAGAAAAACTATTGACCACGCCCAACCCAACATTTGACGCAGACAATGCAATGTTCCAGTTGTTGGGACTAAAGCCGAGGGAAGCGTTTAAAGAGAGTGTGGCTGTGTGAAGTTTTGTCCCTACAAAGTAATATTCAATCCAATCTGGTGATAGGCGGTTGAGTTAATGTATTGCGATCTCGCAAAACGAAACTGCATTTTAGGCAGCAACAGACCTACGCCAAAAGAAATCCCACTCAGCCCGCCGGTAGCATTAGGAACCTTTAATTCTGCACGGCGCAGTACGTTGTAAGCCAGGGTGAATTCCAGCTTATCACCCACATATGCCTGCCCTGCAAATACAAAATGCCGAAACAAGTTTGTCATGAATCCGGTGGATTGATTTGGGAACCCGTTGTCTGTATTGAATGTGGTATCCTCGTAAGCAAGGTCAAACTGATGCAGGCGTTGCGTTGTCACCGATACCTGAAAAGGTGAGCCTATAAATCTTTTGGTGACCCCTAGCTGCAGATCAAAGGGCATATCCTCCGCTTCGCGCGCATAGGTCTTTAATTGCAACCCCATATTACGGGCAAGAAAACCTACTTGCCACCCTTTCGCTGAATCCAGATAATTAAGGCCGAAGTCCGCTGCAATTGCGGAAGATCGATACACACCGTAATTGCTTTGAATAAACTTGAGGTTAACGCCGTAGTACCAACGCTCCAGGTATTTCCTTCCCGCGGAAACCTGTAAAGCAAAGTCCGTTGGCCTGAATTCCCCGATCACATTCCCGGCAGGATCCGTTTGCATCGCCGAGCCATAATGCAGATATTGAACACCCGCACTGACAATCGTCTGTGATGCCTTGTGTGATAGGACGCCTTGCGCATGCAACTGTTTGATCCCTCCAAAGAATAAAGAAAAATCTGAACTAAACTGCCGATGGAGGTCTTGCCTCAACAATGCGGGATTGTAAAAAGCAAGTGAAGCATCCTTCGTTATGTTCGAAATATTGACACCACCTAATGCAGTAAGCTGTGTAGAAAAAGGATTGTTGAGAAAGGTATAAGCAGCATCACCACCGAGGGTTTGGGACAATACTTGCCCCGTTAATACGCTACAAAACACCAAGCTGATCAGCCATCTCATGGACTGCAAAGTACTAAAAATGAAACTCCCCCATGGACATGGGGGAAGTTCTTTTAACCCTTAAAACAACCAACATGAAAATTCTTAACGAAGAATTCTATGCTAATTAGAACACGAAGAAAATGGGTTTGTTTGGTGCCGCAAGAAAAAATAGGAAAAACTATTTATAACCCGAAGCTATATAGTGAGGGCAGAGGTTGGAGGGCAGAGGGCAGTGTGGCATCTGCCCTCTGCTCTCCAACCTCTGCCCTTAACTCAAAGCTATCTCCAGCACCTGCTGTGCTGTTTTCACGTAATGAAACTTCAGTCCCTTGATGAAGTCTGAATTGATATCCTGAACATCTTTTTCATTTTGCCAGCAAAGGATCAGTTCTTTCAAGCCCGCCCGCTTTGCAGCCAGTACTTTTTCCTTGATACCGCCAACGGGAAGTACAAGTCCACGCAGTGTGATCTCACCCGTCATCCCCAGATAGGGCCTAACCTTCCTTCCGGTAAAAGCAGATGCCAGCGAACTCAACATCGTGATGCCCGCGCTTGGTCCGTCTTTGGGGACTGCTCCTTCGGGGACGTGGATATGCACGTTCATCTTTTGGAAAGTTGCCGGATCGATGCCAAGCTTTCGGGCGTTGGCCTGTAAATAGGTCAACGCTGTTGACGCACTTTCCTTCATTACATTTCCAAGATTTCCAGTAAGCTTTAAGTCTCCCTTTCCTTCAGATAGTACACTTTCAATAAACAGAATATCTCCGCCTACATAGGTCCATGCCAGCCCAACAGCGATGCCGGGCACAGGCGCAGCCTTGTAGATCTCATTAGAATACCTCGGTTTGCCCAGGATCTTTTCAATATCCGATTTGCGAAGGGACGCTTTCACTTTCCCATTCATCGCATAATCTTTGGCCATGGCTCGCATGATCGATGCCAACTGCCTGTCGAGCTCCCGAACCCCGGATTCCCTCGTATAGTTCTCAATCACATTCTCAATCACACCATCCCCAATTACGAATTTGATATCCTTCAATCCATGCGCCTCTTTTTGCTTTGGGATGAGGTGACGTTTCGCGATTTCGAGTTTCTCCTTCACCGCATATCCATTAAGATCGATGATCTCCATCCTGTCTCTTAGTGCAGGCTGAATGCTGGTGATGTCGTTTGCCGTGGCAATAAACAATACCTTGCTCAGATCATATTCCATCTCAAGGTAGTTATCGTAAAAACTATGATTTTGCTCCGGATCCAGTACTTCCAATAAAGCGCTCGAAGGATCTCCACGTTGGTCCTTTCCAACCTTATCCACCTCATCCAGGATCATCACCGGATTAGATGATTTCACCTTTCGGATCTGTTGAACAATTCGCCCAGGCATCGCACCAATATACGTTTTGCGATGACCACGGATCTCCGACTCGTCATGCAGGCCTCCCAAACTCAACCGAACATATTTTCTGCCAATGGCATTTGCAATGCTCCGTCCCAACGATGTTTTACCAATACCTGGAGGACCAACAAAACAAAGGATCGGACTTTTCATGTCGCCCTTCAATTTCAAGACCGCCAAATATTCAATAATTCGTTCCTTGATCTTGTTCATCCCATAGTGGTCTGCATCCAATACTTTCTTGGCTCGACGAAGATCATAGTTGTCTACCGTGATCTCATCCCAGGGAAGATCCAGCAGCAGATCTGCATGGTTATACACGATGGAATAATCAGGTGTGCTGGGATGCATTCGCTCCAGCTTCTCGATTTCCTTCTTGAACATGTCTTTAGCAGCCTGCGGCCATTTTTTGGCTTCCGCTTTCTGCTTCATGTCCATCACTTCTCTGTCGTTGGTATCCCCTCCCAACTCTTCCTTAATGCTTTTCAATTGCTGCTGGAGAAAATACTCCCGCTGTTGTTTATCGAGTTCGGTTTTTGTTTTGGTGGTCACCTTGTTCTTCAGCTCTGCAAACTGCAGTTCACGTTGTAACAGGTGCATTAGTTTTTCCGACCGCGTCCTGAGGTCATTGGTCTCCAACAATTCCTGCTTTTCTTTGAGCTCCGCATTCATATTGGAGCTGATGAAATGCACCAGGAAGCTCGCATTCTCAATGTTCTTCAGGATGATAGATGCCTCTGAAGGGATGTTCGGCGAGAGTTGAATGATCTGGGCGGATAAATCTCTTAATGAAGATATCGTTGCATCAAACTGATTATCGTCAGTCACCACTTCTTCAACCAATGTGGTGATCTTCCCCCTGAAATAAGGATCTTCGGAAGTCACTGCATCTAATTGAAAACGACATTTTCCTTGGATGATCACCGTGGTGCCACCATCGGGCATTTTGATCAGTTTGAGAATCTTTGCAGCGGTACCAATACGCACAAGATCTTCCGGTTGCGGATCTTCGGTGTTACTGTCTTTTTGTGCCAGCACACCTACCATTTTGTCAGTTTTGTAGGCTTCGTTGACGGCTTTGATCGATTTATCCCTCCCTACGGTGATCGGGATTACTACGCCGGGAAATAGAACGGTGTTTCGAAGGGGAATCAGAGGCAATTCATCCGGAATGCTGATGTCATCAGCGTTTTCCCCGTCATTATCATGTAAAGGGAGGATAGGCATGAACTCCATGTCCTCATCAGGCCTAAGCCAAATATCTGTATTCTGCATAGCTATCCTTTGCTCCGCCATGATGGCAGCACCACCATGCCAAGCGGGTTATTTTGATTAGATAGCTATATAGGTCAATTACGATGCCGTTTTTGTGATCAGGTTGAAGGTTGTGGGTTGCAGGTTGCAGCACCTCTGCTACAACCTCCAACCTCCAACCTTCCACCTTGCATTAAAAGACAAATCCCACTCCCAACTGTGCCCCCTGGCTTTGCCAGCGATCCTTGTCATCGATATTATTCACATTCACTAAGCCCCAACCATAGCGTCCATATATACGGAAGGCCAGCAGATTCACCTGCACACCGGCAAGCATGGCAACATTGCCTGCTTTAAATGCTTCGGCGCCATCTTGTAACAACGTTCGCTGCTTAGACATCAATACACTGAATTGAGGACCAGCCTGGAAAGTGATAAACGGCGATGGCCTCCAGGAAAGCAAAATGGGAATGGAGAGGTAATTCAATTTTACATCTTTCAAGGTTCCGGGGTTGATGGACTTGTAGAGGGTGTCAAAAGAGTAGCCCGTTTGTGTGCTCGACTGGTTGAATAAAAATTCCGGTTGGATACCCCAGTTTTTGCTCCACATTAATTCTGTAGTAACACCTGCATGATACCCCCACTGAAACTGGTCCTTAAAACTAAGACCATCCATTTTGTAGACAGTGGCTCCGCCTTTTACACCAATCTTAATACCCTGCGCGTTCGCGCGTTCTGCTGCAACAAAGCACAGCATCATTGTAACCATGACCATTTGTTTCATACGGCTTAATTTAAGGGTATAGACTTTTCATGCAGGGTGAAGTTAAATGGCTGCATGCTAAATGGATGTTAACATAGATTATATTAACAGTTGGAGGCCAGGCATTCGGGGTGCTACCTCAGGATTCCAGGATGCCAACTTCAGGATTTCTGAATGACTGAATGATTGTATGAATGAATTTCAAACAAGATTAATCACCGTAATCTCCGGCATAATCCCCACTCTACCAGGATAGCCGATAAAACCAAAGCCTCGATTGACATACAGTTTCTGCGCGCCGTCTTCATACAGTCCGGCCCATTGCTTGTAGAAATATTTGATTGGACTCCAGCGCAGCCCGGGAATCTCCACGCCGAATTGCATGCCATGTGTGTGGCCGCTTAAAGTGAGATGAATGTCGTTATACTGTTTTACTTGCGCATCCCAATGGCTGGGATCGTGACTCATTAAAATTTTGAATGGCACCTGCTCGCTTCCTGCATACGCAAGATCCAAACGTCCGTGCTGCACAAATCCTTTGGCGCCCCAGTTTTCTATCCCGATGACGGCAATGCGATGTCCTTCCCGCTCCAGCATTACATGTTCATTCATTAAAAGTTTCCAACCCATCTCCGCGTGAATGGTCTTCAACTGGTTAAGGTTCGCAACTTTATCAGCTTCGCTCGGCCATGATTTATAATCGCCATAATCGTGATTGCCGAGTGTACTGTACACACCCAACGGTGCGGTCAGCTTTGCAAAAACCTCCTTGTACTCATTCATTTCTTCGGCCGCATCATTCACGAGGTCACCCGTAAACAAGATAAGGTCTGGCTTGGCATCCAGGATTTTCTGCACGCCTTTTTCCACTGCCTCTTTGTTGGTAAAACTGCCGGAGTGGATATCAGAAATATGCACAATGCGAAGTCCTTTAAAAGACTCAGGAAGCGTATCGAAATTAAGATCGATGTTGTTCACCTGGTATCGATACTTGTTGGAGAATCCGTAGAGCAAGGTGCCAAACATGGTGGTACCCAATCCAATCCCCAGCCAGCTTAAAAAAGCAGACCTGCTGATATTTCTTTCAGGTAAGGGTCCAGCACTCGCCCACTGGTCGTAGGCTTTCACGCCAACCCACTGCACCACCCTTCGCACATCATCCACCATAAAAAATACACCGGCAATGACTTTCGAAATAAATATACCGATGAGGATCGCAAAAATGTAGTTGCGAAGCATGGGTGGCCACGACTCGATCCTAAAAAAATTACCAAACAAGATGATAGAAACAGAAATAGCACTCACCGTCCAGAATGCTACGAAACTAATTAAGCGCACCCGAGGTGAGGACGACTGCAATACAAAACGCAGGATCTGGAAGATATATACATCCAGAAGAATGAGTATGAGGATGACGAGGCCGGAACCTAAAAGTCTTCGCATAAAATCAATTCAAAAGTCAGAAACACAAGTTGCAAATGTGGAATTTTGAATGT
>REAQ01000200.1 GCA_004294195.1 Sphingobacteriales bacterium
AAAGATTGGGATCGATGGCCTCAACCCATTTATAGTCTGTACGTTGTGAAAACACACGGTTCAATACAAACCGAAAATCATTGCGTTCCTGCAAAGGCGGAAGGAACTTATGTTGTGCCTTACGGCCTAGCTCCTGAACAAAACCTCTCGAGCTCACCATTCCACTTTCCGTAAGCGCGGGAACGATATCAGTATTCATGAACTGGTTCAGCAAAGCCCTACGTAGGGAAAACAACAGGGAACGATCCTGTTGAAGAGAATACAACAACGCACTGAATTGTAACTCAGCCTGTTCCTTGTCCCAGGCTCGCTGTGGCCTGATCTTTTTTACAAGTTCAATCAAAAACTCCAAGCCCCTGCTGCTGTCAATAGACAGCACGATCGCTCCTTTTTCAGGAGGCACATCAGGCCTGGATTTACGCCAGGGTAATATATTAAATTTTTTACCCATTTGATTTTTAGGAACTATGACCCTAAGCAGGACAACTTTCCGGCCAATTTTGTTGCAAACAGGTTAGAATGGAGAAAGAAGTTTTTAACTTTGTCGCAAATCATGCAGATGCCTGCCCACAAAGAGCAGTTTCGTGAAGAAGAACAACAGGATGTTGATGTATTGGAAGAGCTGGACAAAGGCCATAGCCTGATCGTCTGGAATGATGATGTCAATACCTTTGAATGGGTGATTGAAACCCTGATAGAGGTATGTGGACATACCGCAGAGCAGGCAGAGCAATGTGCCATGATCATTCACACCCAGGGAAAATATGCCGTAAAAAATGGCAGTTACGATGAGCTGAAACCGATGAAGGATGCCATCGTTGAAAGAGGGATAGATGCCACCATCGAAGAGACGGTGAACCAGTAACACCTCAACCCTACAACGTGAACCCATTCCCCCCACTTGAATCTGCAGATGAAGATGGCCTGCTGGCTGTTGGTGGGAACTACAGTACTGAACTGCTGCGCATTGCCTACCAACATGGCATTTTCCCCTGGCCTACCGGTGAAACACCCATGTGGTACAGTCCGGATCCGCGTTTCGTATTGTTTCCAGATGAGCTGGTGGTTTCCAAAAGCATGCGACAAGTTTTACGCTCCGGAAAATTCCACTTTTCCATCAATACCCATTTTCGCGCAGTGATTACGCAATGCAGCCAAACCTACCGCAAAGGCCAGCGGGGCACGTGGATCAATGAAGACATGATTGAAGCATATATCGGCCTACACAAAGAAGGTATGGCGCAGAGTGCAGAGACCTGGCTTGACGACCAATTGGTTGGCGGGCTCTATGGTGTGCGGATGGGAAATGTATTCTGCGGAGAAAGCATGTTCTCCCATGTCAGCAATGCATCAAAATTCGCCTTCATCAATATGGTGGAACGCCTGCAAAAAGATGGTGTCATCCTGATTGATTGCCAGGTGCATACAGCACATTTGGAGTCATTGGGGGCGAGGATGATTTCGAGAAGAGAATACATTGAGATACTTGGCAAATGAGCAATTGGACCATTGGGCCATTGAACATTTGTTCAATGGCCCAATGGCTCAATGGTCCAAATGTTCACTTGCCAAATTTCTTCTTCAACGCCGCCAGCGCATCATTCATCGGCAACGCACTGAGGTCTTTTTCCTTAGAAGCCGCCGGTGCTGGTCGTTGCCCTCCCGTTCTTCTTTGCGCGCCGGTAGGCGCTTCTTCCGCCTGTTTAATAGATAGAGAAATTCTCTTCCTCGCCAGATCCACTTCCAGCACCTTCACTTTCACCTGCTGGTTGAGCTTAAGTTTCTCCGATGGATCATTGATATAAGTATGTGATACTTCAGATACATGCACGAGACCATCCTGCTTTACGCCTATATCCACAAAAGCACCGAAACGTGTAAGGTTAGTGACAACACCTGGGATCACGGCGCCCACCTGCACATCCTCGATCTTAAAGATCTGCGCAAACTCAAACTGCTGCGCCTCACTCCGTGGATCTAGTCCCGGCTTTTTCAATTCATTGATGATATCCCGAAGGGTATGCTCCCCTGCTTGTGGAGTGATGTATTTTTTTACATCGATGGCATTCAACTGTTCCGTTTTACCGATGAGCTCGGCCACAGAAATTCCCATATCGAGCGCCATCTGCTCCACTACTCCGTAAGACTCCGGATGCACACCTGTACCATCCAATGCATGTCCGCCGTCTTTAATGCGTAGAAACCCTGCCGCTTGTTCAAATGCTTTTTCACCCAGCCTCGGCACTTTCAACAGTTCTTTTCGTTCAGTGAATCTTCCGTGTTCATTCCGGTATTTCACAATATTGTCTGCAATGCTCGCATTGATGCCGCTCACATAACTCAATAAATGTTTGGAAGCCGTATTCAGGTTCACACCCACCATGTTCACACAGCTCACCACGGTTTGGTCCAGTTTTTCTTTCAACCTGAACTGGTTCACATCATGCTGGTATTGGCCCACACCGATGCTCTTGGGATCGATCTTTACGAGTTCCGCCAATGGGTCCATCAACCTTCTGCCAATACTCACCGCACCCCGCACGGTTACGTCCTGCTCAGGAAACTCTTCCCTTGCAATCTCTGAAGCAGAATATACCGATGCACCATCTTCATTCACCAAAAAAACCGGAAGATTGGTCCCCAATTTGCGGATGAATTGTTCCGTCTCACGCCCCGCAGTACCGTCGCCTATCGCAAAGGTTTCGATATCGTATTTACGCACAAGGTCCTTGATCACATATTCAGATTGCATCAGCTTACCCGGCTCATGCACAAAGATCAGTGCCGTCTCTTTCAGATCGCCTTTCTCATCAATCACCACAATCTTACATCCGGTACGGTATCCCGGATCAATAGCAAGGATGCGCTTGGATCCCAGTGGCGAACTCAACAACAACTGTCGCAGGTTCTCAGCAAAAACAATGATCGCCTCTTCATCCGCTTTCTGCTTGAGTGAAGTACGAAACTCCGTCTCTAACGAAGGCTGCAACAAACGCTTGTATGCATCCCGAATAGCTTTCTTCACCTGCTGTCCCGCCTCACTGCTTCCTTTTATGAATTTTCGTTCCAGCTTTTCAATAGCGGTCTCTTCAACCGGTTCGATGGATAGCCTGAGCACTCCTTCCACAAATCCACGCAAAATGGCCAGTGTACGATGTGAAGGAATGGAATGAATCTCCTGGCTGAAAGCGAAATAGTCTTTATACTTCTGTGCCTCTTCTTCTTTGCCCGCGATCACTTTGCTTTCCATCTTCGCCTGCTCTTCAAACAGCTTCCGCAAAAGATTCCGCACATCGGCATCCTCATTGATCATCTCCGCGATGATGTCGCGCGCACCCTGGAGAGCCTCATCCGCCGTTTTCACCACATCGGTCACAAATCCGGCTGCGGCTTCCGCAGGATTTCCATCTTTCTGTTCAAGGATCAATAACGCCAGCGGCTCCAATCCGTTCTCACGGGCAACGGAGGCCTTGGTTTTACGTTTGGGTTTGTACGGAAGATAGATGTCTTCCAGGATCGCAATCGTTTCAGCTGCATCCAGCTTCTTTTGCAGCTCTGGGGTCATCTTGCCCTGTTCATGAATGCTTTTTTCTATAGCCGCTTTACGCTCAGCAAATTCTTTTCTCGTTTTGGCTTCTTCCTGGATCTTCCCGATCACTACTTCATCCAATGCACCGGTTTTATCTTTTCGATAGCGTGCAATGAAAGGGATGGTGGCGCCTTCTGCAAACAACGACAATACAGCTTCCACTTGTGCCGGCCTGATGCTGAGCGATGAGGCGATAGCTTGTACGAATTCCATGTTCCACAAAATTTAAGGGCTGCGAATCTAATGGGATGATGCTAAAGAAAAAAATTGGCGGAGATGATTTTATTCACTTACCAGTAACGGGTCACATTGGGATTGCGCTCGGCGTACTGACGAACATAGCTGCGTAAAAATTCATTTTCCGGATATGGGGTCACAAGGGCTTTGAGATCATCCAGTGCCGGCATCACCGCCAGATCAGGCATAAAACCGACCCCGTAGAAGCGGCCGTCTTCCATCAGGATACAACTCACCTCACCATATTGCCTGCCACGCTCCAAAATGGCAAAGCTAGGCTGGTCCTGATGCAGCTGCGAGAGCGCCAGCATCACCCGCTGGTTGTAGTCCATCGGGTCTTCCTTGCCTTCACAGACCCCATCGCAATAGCCTTCTTTGATGCCTTCGCATTTGCCGTCTTTTTGAAGGAAACAGAGGCTCGGACAAAGCTTATGGGTTCTGACCAGTTTCCATAATTCACGATGCGCGTCTCCGAGAACGCCAAATTTAATATGGGGCCGATGGTGTTTCTTCAATCTTCCGATACCCAGCCTGAGCCGGCCCTGGATATCCTCGTAGCTGAAGATCCCGTAAGGAAACTCCATATGTTTCTGGCTTTGGTTATACCGCGGCCAGTGTTTCCTGATCTCGATGCTTTCCATGACGATGGCCGCAAACTCGGAACCCGTAAGGCTGTAACTGATGCGATGCACATTGCGGATCAACTCCTGCTTTCTGCGGGAGACGGAGTTATTGGAGAAATGGCTGGTCACCCTTTTCTTCAGGTCCTTCGCCTTGCCTACATAGATGATGCTGTCTTTCTCATCATGAAAGTAATACACACCTGGCAATCTGGGCAGTTGCTCCACATCATTAACGGAAAGGTGCATGGGCAGGTAAGACTCTTTGCTGCCCTTGCGGAGCATCGTGTGGATATGCCCCTGCTGGTCCGCAGAAACCAGCCTGGTAAAGAGTTTTGCCGTGGCTTCTGCATCTCCCATGGCGCGGTGTCTGCTGTATAAAGGAATCTCGAGGCTTCGGCAGATATTACCCAGCGAGTAGCTTTGGTAGCCGGGAAAAATCTTTTTACTGAGTCGCACCGTACAAAGCTTGGATGCATCAAAGGTGTAACCCGCCAGGGCGAGATGATGCTTCAAAAAAGAGTAATCGAAATTGACGTTGTGCGCCACGAAAATCCGGCCCTCAAGATGCTTGAAAATGTCTTTGGCCACTTCGCTGAAATCCGGTGCAGATGCTACCATCTCGTCATTAATACCAGTCAATGATTGCACATATCTGGGGATGGGCATGCCAGGATTAACGAGGGTCTGGTACCGATGTTCGGCATCCATCCCGTTGTGCAGGATGATCGCTACTTCCGTAATAAATCCCGTGCCGGCATGACCACCGGTGGTTTCAATATCTACAATGGAATACAAGGCAATTAGATAATTGTGGTTGAAATTAATAAAAAAAGCGGACCGCAGTCCGCTTTAAAAAAGGGAAATACCGTAAATGTGTTTCAGGCAGATAAACCTACTGTGCCATGAGGGTGATGGCGATAATAGCACCATACATTGCCAATACAATAAAGACCATCTTGGCGTTCTCCAGAATTGATGAGTTAAAATTGCTCATAGACCAAATTTTTAATTGTTAAGAAGTGCAAGGATTTGGGTCCAGGCATTCACAGGGAAGGAAAAAGGGAGATTCGGTTCGGTCTCAGAGGAGATAGGGAGGACTAAAACTAGTAGTAAGATATGGTATAAGTGGGGGAATTCCAAGCGAAATTTTTAAGGCGCTGACAACCAAATTAATGCGGCAATTTGACAATGCGGTAATGCGGCAATGTTGGAAGGCGCGCCTTGCGTAGCGGCGCGCCTGCAGTCACTCCGGGTGGTTCCGCGCAGGCCGGTAATGCCTAGTGCCCAATGCCTCGCGAAGCGTCACATTGCCGCATTACCGCATTGGCTAATTGCCTCATTGGCATTCTGCCTTATCTTTGCGCTTTATGACATTGACTAAAACCTTTGAACATCAGGCTGCTGAAGCAAAATGGTACCAGCACTGGCTGGACCAGAAATATTTTGCCAGCAAACCTGACCATCGTGACCCCTATACCATCGTGATCCCGCCGCCCAATGTGACGGGCATCCTCCATATGGGCCATTGCCTGAACAATACCATCCAGGACATCCTGATCCGCAGGGCCCGGATGCAGGGCAAGAACGCCTGCTGGGTGCCGGGCACAGACCATGCCTCCATCGCCACCGAAGCCAAGGTAGTGCAGATGCTCCGGGAACGTGGCATCACCAAATCCTCGCTGTCCCGCGAGGAATTCTTCCAATACGCTTGGGAGTGGAAAGAGAAATATGGTGGCATCATCCTGCAACAGCTGAAGAAAATGGGTTGCAGCCTGGATTGGGATCGTACCACCTTCACGATGGACGATCACTACTATGCTTCCGTCATCAGTGTGTTCAACGACCTCTATAAAAAAGGATTCATCTATCGCGGCAAACGCATGATCAACTGGGATGTGAAGGCAAAAACCGCACTCTCTGATGAAGAAGTGATCTTTAAAGACACACAAAGCAAACTCTATCACCTACGCTATCCGGTTGACGGCTTACCCGGTGAATACATCACCATCGCCACCGTTCGTCCGGAAACCATCCTCGGAGACACCGCTATTGCAGTGCATCCATCGGATGAAAGATATAAACATCTCCATGGTAAGTGCGCCCTGGTGCCATTGATCAATCGCAGAATTCCCATCATCACGGATGAATATGTGACGATGGATTTCGGAACCGGCGCTTTGAAAGTGACACCTGCCCACGATATGAACGATTACCAACTCGGCCAAAAACATGGCCTCGAGGTAATTGATGTATTGAACGATGACGGTACGATTAGCGCAGCCGCACAGTTGTTCGTTGGAGCGGATAGGTTTGAGGCCAGAAAACAGATCATCCCGGAACTGGAGCGCTCTGGCAACCTCGTGAAGATCGAAGACTATCCTAACCAGGTGGGTTATTCAGAACGCACCGACGTTGTAGTTGAACCAAGATTGTCCTTGCAATGGTGGGTAGATAT
>REAQ01000322.1 GCA_004294195.1 Sphingobacteriales bacterium
TGCTGTTGCTGTTGTTGACGTCAACGCCGCGCCCGGCCCAGAATCAGACAGGGCCCTGATGCTCATTGGGGTCATCTGTTTGTGCAGCACCTTATGTGAAGGGGCGATGGCAGACTGGAGTGCACTGTATTATCAATCTGTATTGGAAAATGTTAAGGTCAAGAGTACTACAGGTTTTACTGCATATGCTTTTACGATGTCTATTGGAAGATTTACAGGCGATAAATTGATCTATTGGATGGGTTACCGTAAAGTTTTGATGATGGATGCTTTGTTGATCGCCGGGGGTATGGGTCTGGGACTGGCTTCATCATTGCCTGTGTTGGTGATCATTGGCTTTGCATTGGTAGGCTATGGCGTGAGCACGGTGATCCCAATTGCATATATGGTTGCCGGAAGAAGTAAAACGATGCGCCCCAGTGTTGCGCTTGCCGCCGTAAGTACGGTTGGCTTCACAGGATTCCTCATCGGTCCGCCCGTCATCGGTTTTATCGCGCACGAGATCGGATTACGTTCAGCGCTGGCATTGGTGATCGTGTTAGCCATCGCCGTATTTGCATTGTCCTCGAGAATAAAGAGAGATTGAGAGGTGTAGGAATGTCTTCCAACTTCTCCCTTTATCTTCTCCCTAGTTTAATTGAGGGTCTGTCGGGAAGTTGATCATCATCTCATATTCTCCACCAAGGTGACGGAGGGAGTCTTTCCAGATCTCTTTGTGATCATGGTGAAAGACCAGCCCTTTGGTACTATGGGCCAACAACCAACTGTTTTCCTTGAGTTCATTATCGAGTTGACCGCCCGTCCAGCCAGAATATCCAATAAAGAACCGGATCTTTTCCGGATCCAGGTCTCCGCTTTCCAGAAGCGCCATAGCCTGTTTAAAATCCCCACCCCAATACACGCCTTCACTGACTTCCAATCCACCCGTAATGCCTTCAGGATAGGTATGCAGGAAATGAAGGGTATCTGGCTGTACGGGCCCGCCATAGTACACTGGAATATGCAGTTGGGTTACATCAGGGAGTAGTTCCACGAGTGTTGATCCCAGTTCCCTGTTCAGTACAAATCCGAAACTTCCTTCGTCCTGGTGTTCACACAAAAGGACCACGGTTCTCATGAAATTAGGATCTTTGAGAAAGGGTTCCGCGATTAACAAGGTACCAGTGGATGGATTCATCATTATTTCTAAAATAGCAATTTGCCAATCTAACACCAAAATTTGATGTTATTTTGTGCCCGTGTTATACCGGGCGGCTTCATAAACCTTCGTTAATTCAACAAAGTTGATTGAGGAACTCGTGGGTAGCATATTAGTTTCACAGTGCCGATGAAAAGACTTTTTACACTCATCACTATACTGATTACGCTGTCTCTGATCGGGATCATTGTTTTACAATTATCCTGGATCAAGAACAGTTTACTATTAAAAGAAGACCAGACTAACCAGGCTATTGATGCAGCGGTTTATGAATTGAGCCAAGAACTCATCGAAGAGAAAAGTAAATTGCCCACGCTTATATCGCCTAAGATGATCCAGGAATGGCCAAAGGAACGGTTACTTGACCTGTTCAAGGTGCCAACCATTGCGGAGCGGTATACGGCATTCAAGATGCAGGACAAGATCCGCAAGAGTCTTGAGCGGCACGGACT
>REAQ01000323.1 GCA_004294195.1 Sphingobacteriales bacterium
CCCAAACCCCAAACCCCAAACCCCAAACCCCAAACCCCAAACCCCAAACCCCATTTTAATATTTGGGGTTTTGATTGAAATAACCTTGCCACTAAAAAATTCACTGACTCAAAAATAAAATGACCCAGCTCAAACAAGACCTACTCCAGATGGCATTCGGAACAATAATATGGTGCGTGTTTGCAGAAGTAGCTACCAAGATCGTCCCCTTGCCAAAAAAGATCCTCTAGATTGAAGACAAGAGCCAAAGGAGCAAACTTTTTTTTAGACACATCTCAACCCTTGTTAGTCTCTTTTACGGCGTAATTACCTTCACTCTCGCAGCATGTGCACTTTCAAAAAGTGGATTGGAGAGAGCCCAGCCAATCAGAGACGAACACAGAGCTCCAATCATCGTAAGAACAAGGCATTTTTCACCTTCGGGCAAAATTTGATTTTTTAGATTATGTCCGCTTACTTCATCTACGACGGAGTTTATGGAATTCTGAAGAAGTACAACGACAAAGACATGACTTTTCACCATGTTGTGAGCCTCATCTTCGTTGCCTGGCCTCTCTTCTCTGGATTTAACGGAGCCGAGGTCACTGAGGCCATTCTGCAAGCTGAAATAACCAACCCTTGCATCAACTTAACTGAAATCATGCCTCTTACAAGCAACGGTTTCCCGCAACTCACATTCTTCTTCCAAATCACATTTTTGATAACTTTCATCATTGTGAGAGTATACTGGAGCACACGGTCCCTTACTTTGCTTCAGCTTTCAGACTCCCAACTTTCCTTCAAATTTGTCCCTACATTAATTTGGGCATTGGGCATGTACTGGGTCTGGATGATGATCAACAAAGCGATCAAATTACTTCACGAAGTAAGATTAAAAGAGCTAATCTTTAGGCGAATCCAAAAAGTGAGGGATTTAAGAAGGCGTATGCAGTAGCAAAATCTGCAAGGAAGTACTTCATGCCATATATGGTTTGCGTCGGTTACGGTAGCAGAGTAAGTACCCGGAGCCAAGCCGTTGATCGTAAAGTTGGTCTGACCGTTGCTCCAAATGATGGAGTAAGGTGGCGTACCACCACTTGGTGTAATCGTCGCAGTGCCATTGCTGGTACATGCTGCTGCGGTGCTGTTGGTGCTGGTCACCAATGCCGTAGGTTGGGTGATGGTAAAAATGTGCGAACCTTGACAACCATTCACATCGGTTACTGTCACGGTGTACGTGCCAGCAGCGATATTTTCAATTTTCATGGTCGTGGCCCCTGTATTCCAGAGGTAGGTGTACGGAGCAGTACCCGACATGGGCATAGCCGTTGCGCTACCATTGCTTTGTCCAAAACAAAGTACATTGGTCGTCATGTCGCCGATCCAAAGCCCTTCGTTGAAAAATATACCGATGTTGACACTTCCACTGGTAGTGCAGCCATTCAAATCCGTCACGGTAACTGTGTAGGTACCGGCGGCCAAGCCTGTGATCTGAGCAGTAGCCGCACCCGTACTCCAAGTGTACGCGTAAGGTGGTGTGCCGCCAAAGGGTACCGCTGAGGCCGTACCGTCGGGGACTAATCCGCAAATCTGGCTCGAACTGAACAACGTTACCCCCAATTGGGTAGGCTGAGTAATCTGGACACTTGCCGAAGCCGTCCCCAAATC